>JANNQY010000136.1:0-1946 GCA_031400995.1 Lysobacteraceae bacterium | reverse complement strand
GCCGCCTTCGCCGCGGGCTATGTGCGCGGCGAGGGGCTGTCGAAAGCCTCGCGTGCCGCGCTGGTGGCACCGCAGCTGGCCATCACCACCGCGACCCAGTTTCCGTCGCTGCAGCCCGAGCTGCCTGCCGCGCAACGCCGCGCCGACCTGGCCGCCGGGCTGGGCGTAATCGTGTTCGACGGCCCGCAGGGACCTGGCTTCATGAAGGGCGGCCACAACGATTCCACCGCCAACACGCTGGTGTGCCTGGAGCGCGGCCAGCGCTGCGTGGTGATCCTCTCGAACGACGTGCGCAGCGAGCCCGCGTTCCCGGCGCTGGTGCAGTTCATTCTGGGCGACACCGGCGCGCCGTGGCGCTGGGAGTATGGCGAGATGGCGTTTTGGGCGCCGGCGCCTTAGGCATCAAGCTTGATGTGGCGCAGCCTCAACGCATTGGCAACCACCGACACCGACGACAGGCTCATGGCCAAGGCCGCAACCATCGGGCTGAGCAGCAGGCCGAAGGCCGGATACAGAACTCCGGCCGCGATAGGAACGCCGAGCGCGTTGTAGAGAAACGCGAAGCCCAGGTTCTGCTTCATGTTGGACACCGTGGCCTCGGAAACCTGCCGGGCGCGCAGGATGCCGCGCAGGTCTCCTTTCACCAGCGTCACCTGCGCGCTGGACATGGCCACATCGGTTCCGGTTCCCATGGCGATACCCACGTCCGCCAAGGCCAGCGCCGGCGCGTCGTTGATGCCGTCGCCGGCCATCGCGACGCGACGCCCTTCAGACTTCAGGCGACGCACGAGGTCGGCCTTGTCCTTCGGACGCACTTCGCCGTGGACTTCTTCGATGCCGATGGTTTTCGCGACCGCCTGCGCCGTGGTTTCACCGTCACCCGTGGCCATGATCAGCCGCAGGCCGGCGGCCCTCAGCCCGGCCAGGGCTTCGGCCGTGGTGTCCTTGATGGGATCGGCCACGGCAATCAAGCCGGCAAGCTTGCCGTCGACGGCCAGGAACATGACGCTGGCGCCTTCGCCGCGCAGCCGCTGCGCCGGCTCGGATGCGGCGGCCGTGTCCACCCCGCTCTCCTGCATCAGCGCGCCGTTGCCCAAGGCCAGCAAGTGGCCGTCCACCCGGCCGCGCACGCCGATGCCGCTGGCCGACTCGAACTCCTGCGCCGATACCAGCGGCAAGCCCTGCGACCTGGCTTGCGCAACGATGGCATGCGCCAAGGGATGCTCGCTGCCCTGGTCCAGGCTGGCGGCGAGGCGCAGCAGGTCGTCGCCGGTGAAACCGGGCATCGCCACGGCCTCCCTGAAAGCGGGCTTGCCGGCGGTGAGCGTGCCGGTCTTGTCCACGATCAGGGTGTCGATCTTTCGTAGGGTCTCGATGGCCTCGGCATCGCGAAACAGCACGCCAAACGTTGCCGCACGGCCCGTGGCCACCATGATGGACATGGGCGTTGCCAGGCCCAGGGCGCAGGGGCAGGCGATGATCAAAACGGCCACGGCATTGAGTACGCCGTAAACCCACGAGGGCTCGGGCCCGAACAGGCCCCACACCAGCAGCGTGAGCAGCGCGATCGCCAGCACCACCAGCACGAACCAGAACGACACTACGTCGGCCATGCGCTGCATGGGCGCCCGCGAGCGCTGGGCATTGGCCACCAGCTGCACGATCTGGCTCAGGGTGGTTTCGGCGCCCACCTTGTCGGCTTCCATCACCAGGCTGCCCGACGCATTGAGCGTGGCGCCGATGACCCGATCGCCCACGCCCTTGCCAACCGGCATGGCTTCGCCGGTGAGCATGGACTCGTCGATGCTGGTGCGGCCTTCCCGCACCACGCCATCGGTGGGTACGGTTTCGCCTGGACGCACGCGCAGCCGGTCGCCGACATGGATGTGGGTGAGCGGGATGTCTTCCTCGCTGCCGTCGGCGTTGATGCGCCGCGCGGTCTTGGG
>JANNQY010000135.1:0-15100 GCA_031400995.1 Lysobacteraceae bacterium | reverse complement strand
CGGCGCTGTGCCGCAAGCGCCTGTCCCACAAAGGAATTCCACCCTTCTAGGAGGGACTTCAGTCCCGATGCTCCTGGCCTTGGAGCATCGGGACTGAAGTCCCTCCTACAACAGGGGAGGTCCCTTCTACTCGGAGGTGGTGAAGGACTCGCCGCAGCCGCATTCGGCCGCTACCTGCGGGTTGCGGAACACGAACTGCTGGTTCAGGCCCTGGCTGACGAAGTCGATCTGGGTGCCGTCCACCTGGGGCAGGCTGTCGGCATCCACCCGCACCGCCACGCCGTCGGTGTCGAACACGCTGTCGTCGGGGCCTTCGGCCTTCGCGATGTCCACCACGTAGGCAAAGCCCGAACAGCCTGACTTGCGCACGCCGAAGCGCAGGCCGATGCCGCCCGGCGTTTCGGCGAGGTAACCACGGATGCGCTGGACGGCGGCGGGGGTGAGGGTAACGGCCATGGGCAGGGTCTCTGGGAGCTGGGCGAAGTATTCGGCCGCTGCGTGAACGCACGCCGGCGGGTATCCTTGCGGTCTTCCATAGATTGGCCCATGAGGGCAGGGATTCAAGAGCATGGCAGTGGTCAGCGTCCAGCAAGCGCTGTCGGGGGCGATCGCCCCGGGCAGTGAAGTCACGGTCCGCGGCTGGGTGCGCACCCGGCGTGATTCCAAGGCCGGCCTGAGCTTTGTGAACGTGAGCGACGGCACCTGCTTCAACCCGATCCAGGTGGTCGCGCCAGCCACACTTGCCAACTACGACAGCGAGGTGAAGCACCTCACCGCCAGCTGCGCCGTCATCGCCACCGGCACCCTCGCCGCCTCCCAGGGCCAGGGCCAGAGCTTCGAAATCCAGGCTACGGCCATTGAAGTGGTGGGCTGGGTGGAAGACCCGGAAACCTACCCCATCCAGCCCAAGGCCCATTCGCTGGAATTCCTGCGCGACGTGGCCCATCTGCGGCCGCGCACCAACCTGTTCGGCGCCGTCACCCGCATCCGCCACTGCCTGGCGCAGGCGGTACACCGCTTTTTCCACGAGCAGGGCTTCTACTGGATCAGCACGCCCATCATCACCACCTCGGACGCCGAAGGCGCGGGCCAGATGTTCCGCGTGTCCACCCTGGACCTGCAGCGGCTGCCGCGCGACGCCAAGGGCCAGGTGGACTTCAGCCAGGATTTCTTCGGCAAGGAAACCTTCCTCACCGTGTCCGGCCAGCTCAACGTCGAGGCCTACTGCCTGGCGCTCAGCAAGGTCTACACCTTCGGGCCCACCTTCCGCGCTGAGAACTCCAACACCACCCGGCACCTGGCCGAGTTCTGGATGATCGAGCCCGAGATCGCCTTCGCCGACCTCAATGACGACGCCAACCTGGCCGAAGCCTTCCTGAAGTACCTGTTCAAGGCCGTGCTGGCCGAGCGCATGGACGACCTGGCCTTCCTGGCCGAGCGCGTGGACAAGGCGGCGATCACCCGGCTCGAGGCCTTCATCAAGGAGCCGTTCGAGCGCATCGACTATTCCGAGGCGGTGTCGCTGCTGCAGAATTCCGGCCAGGAGTTCGACTATCCGGTGGAATGGGGCCTGGACCTGCAGACCGAACACGAGCGCTGGCTCACCGAGCAGCACGTGGGCCGGCCGGTGGTGGTGATGAACTACCCCGAGCAGATCAAGGCCTTCTATATGCGCCTGAACGACGACGGCCGAACCGTGGCGGCGATGGACTTGCTGGCGCCGGGCATCGGCGAGATCATCGGCGGCAGCCAGCGCGAGGAGCGCCTGGACGTGCTGGACGCCCGAATGGCGCAGTTTGGCCTGGACGCCTCGCACTACGGCTGGTATCGCGATTTCCGCCGCTACGGCACCGTGCCGCACGCCGGCTTTGGCTTGGGCTTCGAGCGGCTGGTGGTGTACGTGTGCGGGCTTTCCAACATCCGCGACGCCATCCCCTACCCGCGCGCGCCCGGCTTGGCGACGTTCTGAGCGCGGCATGGGCGGCGTCGGCTCCCTGTTGCTGTTCCTGTTCCTGGGCTTGGCGGGTTCAGCGGCGCCGGCGCATTTCGGCTTCCGGGTGCTCGCTTACCGGCAGCAGTTGGACCGGAAGATCGCCTTCGCACCCGGCACCGACGACGGCGGCCTGGGCTATAGCTGGTGGTTGATGCGCTGGAAACACCGCAGCGCCGGCGACCAGGCGCTGAATTTTTTTGCCGGCATCGCCGCCGGCAGCGGCTGGCTCACCCTGTTGGGTGCGGCCGGCCTCCTGGTATTGATCGCACTGCAGTGAGGAACAGCCATGATCGAGGATGACGGGTACGACCCGCGCGACACCACCGGCGACCAATGGTGGCTGGCGGTATTGCCGCGCATGCTGGTGTGGTCGCGCCTGCGCATCCTCGAAAGCGGCGTGGCCGAGGTGTTCGACTGCGATGGCCGCATCAACATCTACGAGAGCGAGGATATCGCCCGCTCGCAGCTGCTGGACGCGGATTTCCGCGCCTTGGAAGGCATGGACGCCGAGGATGCCGAGGCCTGGGGCCTGGACCTTGAAGAAATCGAGCCGCCGCAGGCCGATGACGACGATTCGCTGCGCGAGCTGATGATGCAGCCGCTCAAGACGCCGCTGTCTGGGCAGGACTGGTAGTGGCCGCGCTGCAGGGCAAACACGCGCTGGTCTGCGGTGGCTCCGAAGGCATCGGCCTGGCCACCGCCGAAGCACTGGCGGCCCTGGGCGCCGACGTCACCGTGCTGGCGCGGCGGCCCGAGCGCCTGGCCCAAGTGGTGGCCGCCCTGCCCCGCGTGCATGACGGCCAGCAGCATCGCCACGTGGCCGCCGACGCCTCCGACGGCGCCGCGCTCGCCGCGGCCGTGGCCGCGCTGTGCGCCAAGTACCCGGTGCACGTGCTGGTGAACAACACCGCCGGCCCGCCGGGCGGCCCGCTGCAGGCGGCTGGCGCGGACGAACTGGTGGCGGTGTTCCGCCAGCATCTGGTCGCCAACCAACTGCTGGTGCAGGCGGTGCTGCCGGGAATGAAGGCCGCAGGCTGGGGCCGCGTGGTCAACGTCATTTCCACTTCGGTGAAGGAGCCCATCGCCAACCTGGGCGTGTCCAACACCATCCGCGGCGCCGTGGCGGCCTGGGCCAAGACCCTGGCCAGCGAACTGGGCCCGTTCGGCATCACCGTGAACAACGTGCTGCCCGGCTACACCCGCACCCAGCGGCTGGACCAGATATTGGCCGAGCGCGCAGCGGCCAGCGGCAAGCCAGCCGCTGAAATCGCCCAGGCCATGCTGGCCACGGTCCCGGCGGGGCGCTTCGCCGAGCCGTCGGAAATCGCGGCGGCCATCGCCTTCCTGTCCTCTCCGGCCGCGGCTTACGTTAATGGAATAAACCTGCCGGTGGACGGCGGGCGCACCCGTTCCCTTTGAGGCTGCCGCATGGATGAGAACGCCCGCTGGTCCGACCGCGTCCCCTACGCCGCACGCGCGGTGGTGCTGCGCGACAACCAAGCCTGGGTCGGCGAAGTGACTGATTTTTCAGAGGGCGGCTGCGGATTGTTCCGTCCGGCGGACTGCGACCTGGACGTGGCTGAGATCGTCCGGCTGGTATTTTTCGACGAATCCGGCCCCGCCGTGGTGGTGGACGCGCGGGTAGCGCGGGTGGAGAACGGCTCGCTGGGCTTTGAGTACCACGAAATACAGGCCATACCGCCGGTGCGTGCCTGAAGCAACACGCCGCCTGCACGCGCTTCGCGGCATCGTGTTGAGATGCCTGAAGGTCCTGAAATCCGCCGAGCCGCCGACCAACTCGCCAAGGCCGTGGTCGGCCAGCCGCTGGTGTTGGCGCAGTTCCATTTCCCGGCCCTGAAACCGCACGAAGCCAGCCTGATAGGCCAGCGCATCCGCGCCATCGAGCCGCACGGCAAGGCCCTGCTCACCCACTTCGACCACGGGCTTACGCTGTACTCGCACAACCAGCTTTATGGAGTGTGGAAAGTGGCGAAGGCCGGCCAGCGGCCCGACAGTTCGCGCTCGCTGCGGGTGGTGCTGGAAACCGCCAAGAAGGCCATTCTTCTTTACTCGGCCTCGGACGTGCAGATGTGGCGCACCGACGAACTGGCGCAGCATCCGTTCCTGGCCAAGTTGGGCCCCGACGTGCTGGACGCCACGCTCACCGCCGACGCGGTGGCCAAGCGCCTGCGCAGCAAGCGCTTCGCCGGACGTGCGCTGGTGGCCCTGTTGCTGGATCAGTCCTTCCTGGCCGGCATGGGCAACTATCTGCGCTCGGAAGTACTCTTCGTGGCCCGGCTCGCGCCGCACTGGGCACCCGAGGACCTGGACGACGACGAGACCGCGCGCTTGGCGCAGGCCCTGCTGTCGGTGCCACGCGAGAGCTACGCCACCCGCGGCATCCGCCGAACCCGCGGCATGAGCGAGGATTACCTCACCGACACCCCGGCCGGTTTCCGCTTCCTGGTCTTCGACCGCGAAGGCGAGCCCTGTGTGCGCTGCAGCGGAACCGTAGTACGCCACGAACTCGGCGGCCGCCGCCTTTACTGGTGTTCCGGCTGCCAAGACTGACCCCGTAAACCCCTGCCCCAAACACCCCTACACAAAACACTTATGTAGGAGGGACTTCAGTCCCGATGCTCTTCGCCAAAGGCTATCGGGACTGAAGTCCCTCCTACAGGGTGGGGAGGAGGATCGGGACTGAAGTCCCTCCCACAGCGGTAGCGGCGGCGGTTAAGCTGGCGGGCATGGATCTGCGGCTGACCCACCTGATTGACGGCGAGGCCCGCGGCGCGGGCTCGGCCGCATGGCTCGACGTGTTCGAACCAGCCACTGGGAAGGCCTACGCGCAGTGCCCCGAAGGCAGCGCGCAGGACGTAGCCGATGCTGTGGCCGCCGCGCAGTGTGCGTTCCCGGCCTGGTCCGCGCTACCCGCCAGCGACCGCGCCGCCTGGATCAACCGCTTGGCCGATGCGCTGGAAGCGCGCGTAGACGCCTTCGCCGCCGCCGAGTCGCGCGACGTGGGCAAACCGCTGGCGCTGGCCCGCAGCCTCGATATCCCGCGCGCGGTGAGCAACCTGCGCTTCTTCGCCGCCGCCGCCACCCAGTTCGCCAGCGAATCGCACTCGGCGCCCGGCGCGGTGAACTACACCCTGCGCCAGCCGCTGGGCGTGGTGGGCATCATCAGCCCCTGGAACCTGCCGCTTTACCTTTTCACCTGGAAGTTCGCGCCGGCATTGGCCGCGGGCAACTGCGTGGTGGGCAAGCCTTCGGAAGTGACGCCCGTTACCGCTTGGATGCTGGGCGAACTGGCGCGTGAGATCGGCTTCCCCGCCGGCGTGTTCAACGTGGTGCAGGGCCGCGGAAATACGGTGGGCCAGGCGCTGGTGGATCATCCCGCCGTGAAGGCCATCAGCTTCACCGGCAGCACGGCCGTGGGCCTGCGCATCGCCCAGAGCTGCGCGCAGTCGCTGAAGAAAACCTCGCTGGAGCTGGGCGGCAAGAATGCCACCCTCGTGTTCGCCGACGCGCCGCGCGAGAAACTGCTCGACACCGTGCTGCGCTCGGCCTTCCTCAACTCCGGGCAGATCTGCCTGTGCGGCTCGCGAATCCTGGTGGAGCGCAGCTACTACGCCGAGTTCCGCGACGCGCTGGTGGCGCGCGCGCAGGCCATGGCCGTGGGCGACCCCGCGCTGCCCGGCACGCAGCTGGGCCCGGTGGTCTCGCAGGCCCACTTTGACAAGGTGATGGGCTGCATTGATCTGGCGCGCCGCGAAGGCGGCACAGTTCTCTGCGGCGGCGCCGCCGTGCGCCCCGAGGGCCGCTGCGCCGGCGGCTGGTTCATCGCGCCCACCGTGATCGAAGGCCTGGGGCCGCACTGCCGCACCAACACCGAGGAAATCTTCGGCCCGGTGGTGACGCTGCAGCCTTTCGACAGCGACGAAGAAGCGCTGACGCTGGCCAACGCCACGCCCTACGGCCTCTCGGCCAGCGTCTGGACTTCTAACCTGGGCCGCGCGCACCGCATGGCCGAGAAAATCGAAGCCGGCGTGGTCTGGGTGAATACCTGGATGAACCGCGACCTGCGCACGCCCTTCGGCGGCGTCAAGCAATCGGGCCTGGGCCGCGAAGGCGGCTGGGAAGCCCTGCGCTTCTTCACCGAAGCCAAGAACGTCACCATCGACCTGGGATAGAGCATGCCGCTGAAGGAACTTCTGGACCGCAACAAGGCCTGGGCCGAGGCGATGCGCTCGCAGGACCCGCAGTTCTTCCGCCGGCTGTCGCAGCAGCAGGCGCCCAAGTACCTGTGGATCGGCTGCTCGGATTCGCGCGTGCCAGCCAACCAGATCACCGGCCTGCAGCCGGGCGAAGTGTTCGTGCATCGCAACGTGGCCAACGTGGTGGTGCACACCGACCTCAATGCCCTGAGCACCATCCAGTTCGCGGTGGACGTGCTGAAGGTGGAGCACATCCTAGTGGTGGGCCACTACGGCTGCGGCGGCGTGCATGCCGCGCTCACCGGCGCGCGCGTGGGCCTGGCCGACAACTGGCTGCGGCACGTGGGCGACGTCGCCAACAAGCACGCGGCACTGATCGCCGAGCTCGACCTGGAGTCGCTGCGCCACGGGCGCCTGTGCGAGCTGAACGTGCTGGAGCAAGTGGTAAACGTGTGCCAGACCACCATCGTGGAAGACGCCTGGGCGCGCGGCCAGCCCCTCAGCGTGCACGGCTGGGTGTATTCGCTGCTGGACGGCCGCGTGCGCGAGCTGGGCATGGGCGTGGATTCCGCCGAGGAGCTGCCGGTGGCCTACCAGCTGGCGCTCGACACCATCAGCGGCAAGAAAAAGGATCGCCCGTGAGCGAAATCATCCAGACCAGCACCGCCCCGCACCCGGTGGGCCGCTATCCGCACGCGCGCCGCGCTGGACAGCTGCTGTTCCTCTCGGGCATCGGCCCGCGCACGCCGGGCAGCAACGCCATCCCCGGCAACGTTTACAGCAAGGACGGCCGCCTGATCGACTACGACATCGTCACCCAGTGCCACTCGGTGTTCGCCAACGTGCGCGCCGTGCTGGACGCCAGCCACTGCCGCTGGGAATGGCTTGTGGACGTCACCGTCTACCTCACCGACATGCAGCGCGATTTCCACGCCTACAACGGCGTCTGGGCCGAGTACTTCCCAAGCATCGAGAAGGCACCCTGCCGCACCACGCTGGGCATCACCTCGCTGCCTACGCCCATCGCCATCGAGCTCAAGTGCATCGCGGCGTATCCGGAGAACCACAAGTGATCGGCAGCGCATTCAACCTGCAGGCATGGGTGGACGAACACCGCCACCTGCTCAAGCCGCCCGTAGGCAACAAGTGCATCGTGGACGGCGACTTCATCGTGATGATCGTGGGCGGGCCGAATGCGCGCACGGACTATCACTTCGAGGAAGGCCCGGAGTTCTTCCACCAGCTCGAAGGCGAGATGGTGCTGAAGATCCAGGAAGACGGCGCGGTGCGCGATATCCTGATCAAGGCCGGCGAGATGTTCTACCTGCCGCCGCGCACGCCGCATTCGCCCCAGCGCAGCGCCGGCGGCGTGGGGCTGGTGATCGAACGCAAGCGGCTGGCGCATGAGCAGGATGGGCTGATGTGGTTCTGCGAGCAGTGCAACCACAAACTTTACGAAGAGTTCTTCGCGCTGGTGGACATCGAGAACCAGTTCACGGCGGTGTTCGACCGCTTCTACCGGTCCACGGTCCTGCGCACATGCTCCGCCTGCGGGCACCTCAATCCGGCGCCCGCGCGCTACCAGCCCGGCACCTGAGCCATGCTGTTCTCGACCGACCTGCTCACCGCCAACCTGATGTCGCCGGTGGTGCTGGCCTTCGCGCTGGGCCTGATCGCGCGCGGCCTGCGCAGCGACTTGGAGATCCCCCCGGCCATCCAGGCCTACCTGTCCATCTTCCTGCTGCTGGCCATCGGCCTGAAAGGCGGCGTGGCCCTGCGGCAAGACGCGCCCGACAACCTGGCGCTGATGCTGGGGGTAACGGTCCTGGCGGGCATAGTCACCGCCACTACCGCCTACGCCCTGGCCCGCACCTGGCTGCGCGACAACGCGCTGCAGGCCGGCGCGCTGGCGGCACATTACGGCTCGGTGTCGGCGGTGACGTTTATTGCGGCACAGCAGTTCGCCGAACGCTCGGGCGTGGGCTCCGAGCCGGTGCTGGTGGCGCTGCTGGTGGCGCTGGAGATACCCGCCATCCTGATCGGCATTGGCCTGGCGCGGGGCGGCGGCCGGCCGTCCTGGCACCAGGTGCGCGAAGTCCTCACCGGACGCACCGCCATGCTGCTGCTGGGCGGGCTGGCCATCGGCGCCATTGCCGGCAAGCAGGGCGTGCGCACGGTGGACGACATGTATTTCGAGCTGTTCCAGGGCACGCTGATGCTGTTCATGCTCGACATGGGCATGGTGGCCGCGGGCCAGCTGCAGCAGCTGCGCACCGGCGCCCTGCGGCTGATTGCTTACGGTACCGTGCTGCCGCTGCTGCACGGCCTGGTGGGCGCCTGGCTGGGGCTGGCGGTGGGCCTGGGCGTGGGCGGCGCCACGGTGTTCGCCACCATGCTGGCCAGCGCCTCCTACATCGCCGCCCCGGCCTCGGTGCGCGCGTCCCTGCCCGGCGCCGATGCCGGCCGCTGCGTCACCGCCGCCCTGGGCATCACCTTCCCGTTCAACCTGGCGATCGGCATTCCCACTTACGCGGCCTTTGCGGCGTGGCTGGCCGGGCGCACCGGCGGCTAGCGCGCGGCGGGTAAACTGACCCCATGCTCAAGATCGACACCCACGCCCACTACCTGCCCAAGACCTGGCCCGACCTGGCCAGCAAGTACGGCGATCCGCGCTTCCCGGTGATCCACCACGAGGACGGCCGCGCGCGCATCTACAAGGACGGCAAGTTCTTCCGCGAGATCTGGTCCAAGACCTGGGACCCGACCGAGCGCATCGCCGACTACGCGCGCTTCGGCGTGCAGGTGCAGGTGCTGAGCACGGTGCCGGTGATGTTCAGCTATGGCGCCAAGCCCCAGCACGCGCTGGAGCTGCACCAGGCGCTCAACGACCACATGGCCGAGGCCTGCCGCGAGCACCGCCGCCACTGCGCCGGCATTGGCACCGTGCCGATGCAGACGCCGCGCCTTGCCGTGCAGGAACTCGAACGCTGCGTGGACCAGCTGGGCCTGCAGGGCGTGCAAATTGGTTCGCACATCGGCGCCTGGAACCTTGACGCGCCCGAGCTGCTGCCGTTCTTCGAGGCCGCGCAGGACCTCGATGCCGCCATCCTGGTGCACCCATGGGACATGATGGGCGCCGAATCCATGCCCAAGTACTGGATGCCCTGGCTGGTGGGCATGCCGGCCGAACAGAGCCGCGCCGCCTGCGCGCTGATCTTCGGCGGCGTGCTGGAAAAATTTCCGCGCTTGAAAGTGTGCCTGGCCCACGGCGGCGGCAGCTTCCCCTACACCATCGGCCGCATCGAGCACGGCTTCAACATGCGGCCAGACCTGGTGGCCACCGACAACCCGCACAACCCGCGCAGCTACCTGCCGCGGCTGTTCTTCGATTCCTGGGTGGCCGACGACCGCGCCCTGCGCTACCTGCTCGACACCGTGGGCGTGCCGCGGGTGATGCTGGGCACCGACTACCCCTTCCCGCTGGGCGAGCAGGTGCCGGGCGCCGGCATCGCCCGGCTGGACCTGTCGGAAACCGACCAGGCGCGGCTTTACCACGGCACCGCGCTGGAGTGGCTGGGCCTGCCGCGCTCGAGGTTCGAATGATCGCCGTCCGCCACGACACCCCGGCCCAGGTGCTGGACTTGGCTGACCCGCTGGCGCACCTGCGCGCGCAGTTCCTGATACCCCGGCATGAGGGCGCCGACCAAGCCTACTTTTGCGGCAACTCGCTTGGCCTGCAGCCCGTGGGCGTGCGCGCGGCGCTGATGCAGGAGCTGGATGACTGGGCCGAGCTGGGCGTGGAGGCGCATTTCCGCGGCAAGCAGCCGTGGATGCCTTACCACGAGAGCGTGCGCGACCACCTGGCGGCCGTGGTGGGCGCGCAGCCTCTGGAAGTGGTGGCGATGAATTCGCTCACTGCGAACCTGCATTTCCTGATGGTCAGCTTCTACCGGCCCACGCGCGAGCGGCCGGCGATTTTGATCGAAGCCGGCGCGTTTCCGTCCGATCGCCATGCGGTGGCGTCGCAGGTGCGCTTCCACGGTTTCGACCCCGCTACCGACCTGATCGAGCTGGCGCCGGATGAGGACGGCGGCACGATCTCGATGGCAGCGATCGATCGCGCGCTGGCCGAGCACGGCCACCGCATCGCGCTGGTGCTGTGGCCGGGCGTGCAGTACCGCACCGGCCAGGCCTTCGACCTGCGCGAAATCACTCGGCTGGCGCACGCGCAGGGCTGCACCGTGGGCTTCGACCTGGCGCACGCCGCCGGCAACCTACCGCTGCAGCTTCACGACAGCGGCGCGGATTTCGCGGCGTGGTGCAGCTACAAGTACTTGAACTCGGGCCCCGGCGCTGTCGCCGGTGCCTTCGTGCACGAACGGCATGCGCGCGCCGACCTGCCGCGCTTCGCCGGCTGGTGGGGCCACGACCCGGCCACGCGCTTCCAGATGGGCCCGGAGTTCGTGCCGAGCGCCGGCGCCGACGGCTGGCAGCTGAGCAACCCGCCCATCCTGGCGCTGGCGCCGCTGCGGGTGTCGCTGGAGCTGTTCGCGCAGGCTGGCATGGCCGCTCTGCGCGAGAAGTCCGAACGGCTCACCGGCTATCTGGAGTCGCTGATCCACGCCCACTGCGCCGACGCACTGACGGTGGTGACGCCGGCCGAGCCCGCGCGCCGGGGCTGCCAGCTTTCACTGCGCGTGGCCGGCGGTCGGGCGCAAGGCCGCGCCCTGTTCGAACACCTGGCCGCGCAGGGCATCGTCGGCGACTGGCGCGAGCCGGATGTGATCCGCATTTCCCCGGTGCCGATGTACAGCCGCTACGCCGACGTGCATCGCTTCGTCATGGCCGTGCATCAGTGGCGCGCGGCGAGCGCCTGACTTTCTTCACTCCCGGCCGCCCCGCCATGGCCAACCATGCAAGCCCACCTCTCCGAGCCAAGCCCCCGTGCAGCCTAATTCCGAACGCAAGCTCACCCTGGTAGGCGCCGGCCTGGCCGGTACCCTGCTGGCCACCCTGCTGGCGCGCCGCGGCTGGTCGGTGGACGTGTTCGAAAAGCGCCCCGACCCGCGCGCGCCAAGGGCTACGAAGGTGGGCGCTCGATCAACCTCGCCCTGGCCGAACGCGGCCTGGATGCACTGCGCCGCGCGGGCCTGGCCGAGGCGGTGCTGGCGCAGGCGGTGATGATGCGCGGGCGCATGGTGCATCCGCAGGACGGCAGCGCGCCGTCGCTGCAGCCCTATGGCCTGGACGACAGCGAGGTGATCTGGTCGGTGCATCGCGGGCGCCTGAACCAGGCGATGCTGGAAGCCGCCGAGGCCGCGGGCGCGCGCCTGCACTTCAACCAGCGCCTGGACGGCGTTGATTTCGACGCTCGGCGCGTGCGCTTCGTCAACGACCACGACCGCACCGCGCGTGAACAGGACTTTGAGGCGCTGCTGGGCGCGGATGGCGCGGGCTCGGGCCTGCGCGAAGCGCTGCGCCCACACCTGGCGATGGGCGAACAGTTCGCGCCACTGGGCCACGGCTACAAAGAGCTGGAGATCCCGCCTGCCGCCGACGGCGGCTTTCGCATCGATCCGAACGCGCTGCACATCTGGCCGCGCGGCGGCTACATGTGCATCGCCCTGCCCAACACCGAAAAAACGTTCACCGTCACCCTGTTCCTGCCCAACCACGGCGACCCCAGCTTCGCCACGCTGCCCGACCTGGCGGCGGCGCGCGCTTTCTTCGAGCGCGATTTTGGCGATGCGCTGCCGCTCGTGCCCGACTTCGACGGCGACTGGACCAACAACCCGGTGAGCGGCCTGGGCACCCTGAGCCTGCAGCATTGGCACCTGGACGGGCGCGCGGTGCTGCTGGGCGACGCGGCGCACGCCATGGTGCCCTTCCACGGCCAGGGCATGAACTGCGCGTTCGAGGACTGCGTGGCGCTGGACCGGCACATTGCCGATGCCGTCGATTTCGAGTCGGCGTTCGCGGCCTTCGAAGCCGAGCGCCGGCCCAATGCCGACGCCATCCAGGCCATGGCGCTGGAGAACTACATCGAGATGCGCGACAGCGTGGACGATCCGGACTACCTGCTGCAGCGCGCGCTGGAGCAGGTGCTGGCGAAGCGGCATCCGGGGCGGTTCGTGCCGCGCTATTCGATGGTGAGTTTCACCTGCCTGCCCTACGCGCTGGCGTTTGAACGCGGCAAGGTGCAGCGGGCCATCCTGGTGCAGGCCACGCGCGGGCGGCAGGCGCTTGCCGAGGTGGACCTGGCGGCGGTGGACGCCCAGGTGTTGCGCGAACTGCCGCCACTCAACGGCCCGGCACGAGGCGCGGCGTGAGCGCCGGCAGCCTGCTCTGGTACGACCTGGAAACCTTCGGGCGCGACTTTCGCCGCACGCGCATCGCCCAGTTCGCGGCCATCCGCACCGACCTTGAATTGAACCCGATCGGCGAACCGATCAGCTTTTTCTGCCAGCCCGCGCGCGACCTGCTGCCCTCGCCCGGTGCCACCCTGATCACCGGCATCACGCCCCAGCGTGCCCTGGCCGAGGGCCTGCCCGAGCCCGAATTCATCGGCCGCATGGCCGAAGAACTGTCGCAGCCCGGCACCTGCGCCGTGGGCTATAACTCCATTCGCTTCGACGATGAGTTCGTGCGCTTCGGCCTGTACCGCAACTTCCACGACGCCTACGAGCGCGAGTGGCGCAACGGCAACTCGCGCTGGGACCTGCTGGATGTGCTGCGCCTGGCCGAAGCGCTGCGCCCGGAAGGACTGGCGTGGCCGCTACGCGAAGACGGCGCACCCAGCTTCAAGCTCGAACACCTGGCCCAGGCCAATGGCGTGCGCGAGGGCGATGCGCACGAGGCGCTTAGCGATGTGCGGGCGCTGATTGGCCTGGCGCGCAAGCTCAAGACCGCCCAGCCCAAGCTGTGGGACTACGCCTACGCCCTGCGCGACAAGCGCAAGGTGGCCGCCCTGCTGGACGTGGTGAACATGACGCCGCTGCTGCACATCTCGTCGCGCTACCCGGCCAGCCAGCACTGCGCGGCCCTGGTGGCGCCGGTGGTACGGCACCCCAAGATCGAATCGCGGGTGATCGTGTGCAGCCTGGACCAGCCCGTGGACGGGCTGCTGGCGCTGGCCCCCGACGAGATCGCCGACCGGCTGTACACCCGTGCTGCCGATCTTCCCGAGGGCGAGCGTCGCATCGCGCTGAAGGAAGTGCACACCAACAAGTGCCCCATCCTGGTGCCGCTGGAGCATCTGCGCGAGCAGGACTTCGCACGCCTGGGCATAGATCGCTACGCCTGCCTGGCGCGCGCTGACCAGGTGCGCACCGCGCCGGGCCTGGCCGAGAAGGTCCGTCGTGTGTTCGCCGTGGAGACGGTGCGCGAGCCGGCCGATGCCGACGCCGCGCTCTACGACGGCTTTCCTTCGGACGCCGACAAGCGCCTGTTCCCGCGCGTGCGCAGTTCGGCGCCGTCGGAACTGGCGGCGCTGGCGCCGCGCTTCGACGACCTGCGCTACGCCGAACTGCTGTTCCGCTACCGCGCCCGCAGTTGGCCCGACACGCTGGACGCCACCGAACAGCGCCGCTGGGACGACTACCGCCGACAGCGGCTGGCCACGGATAGCGGCCTTTCCGAGTACAGCTTCGCGTCCTACTTCGAAGAGATCGCCTCGGTACGCGCGAGCAGCGGCCCCGGCCCCGCCCACGCCTGGATGGATGCGCTGGAATCCTGGGGCCTGGACCTGCAGCAGGAGCTGGCATGAGCGCCTATTTCAGCGAGAAGACCTTTAAGTTCCTGCGCGCCCTGGGCCGCAACAATTCACGCGAGTGGTTCACCGAACACAAGCCTGACTACGAAAAGCACCTGCGCCAGCCCTTTTTGCAGCTGATCACCGACCTGCAGCCCGACATCGCCGCGCTCAGCCTGCACTACCGCGCCGACCCGCGCGCCATGGGCGGCTCGCTGTTCCGCATCCATCGCGACACGCGTTTCTCCAACAACAAGACGCCGTACAAGACCTGGTCGGGCGCGCGTTTCTTCCACGAGCGCAGCAAGACCGCGCCGGCGCCGTCTTTCTACCTGCACCTGGAGCCGAGCCAGTGCTTTATCGGTGCCGGGCTTTGGCATCCCGAGCCCGACACCCAGCGCCGCATCCGCAGCTTTATCGTGGACAACCCCAGCGGCTGGATCCAGGCCACGCAGGCGCCGGCGTTCCGGCGTAAGTTCGAACTCAGCGGCGAGTCGCTGGTGCGCCCGCCGCGCGGCTACCCCGCCGACCATGAGCTGATCGACGACCTCAAGCGCAAGGATTTCGTGGCAGGCGCCGGCCTGGACGACGACGTGGTGCTCGGGCCGAAGTTGCGCCAGGCCGTGGCCAGCGGCTTCGCGGGCATGGCGCCAATGGTGGATTACCTGTGCGCGGCGTTGGATTTGGAGTATTGAGGTGTTTGCGAGCAGGTGGATCCGCGAGGCTACTTAACGACAGAGACGTAAGGCTTTAGCTTTCCTTGGCAATCCCGGCGACCAAAAACACGAATCGGAGACAACGATGCACACCACACCGAAGACAAAGATGAAGATGACGACGAGCATTCCCGAGGAAATCACCACACCGGATTCCGTCGAGACCCGTCTGGGAACCCTCAATTTCTTTGACGGCACTCCGGACAAGGCAACGGTAGCCAAGGTCTACGACAATCTCGACTTTCAGCGCGGGGTACAGGCGTTCCTGACGGGTGTTCCCGGTGCATCCCAGGTGGCCATTCGCCACGGGATTCGCAGCTTCGGCCCGGACAACCAGACTGTCGTCCTTTTCGAGTCGCTGATGGATTCGAAGTCGCTGTTCCTCACCGCCAACACCGAGAGCGTCTATGCCTGGGCGTGGCTG
>JANNQY010000134.1:0-8484 GCA_031400995.1 Lysobacteraceae bacterium | reverse complement strand
CTCCAGCATGGCCATGGTCTGCGGGCAGCGGGCGATATGTTGCTCCACGCGCTTGCCGTGGTGCCAGAGGAAATACGCGCTCCAGTCCGGGCTGTAGTCCAGCGCGGCGAATTGCCCCACGGGCTCGTTCGCGCGGGTCTGCACGTAGGGAATGAAACCGTCGTGGTCCTGCTGCAGCACCTGCTCGAGTTCGGCGCGCACCTGCGCGGTGCACGACTCCACCGCCGGCGCCCTGGCAAAATCCTCGCGCTCGAAGAAGGCAATGGCCGGCAATCCGGGCACAGTAAACATGGCCGGGCGCGAGAGCTGCAGCGGCTTGCGTCCCAGCGAAACGTCCAGCGACTCATCGAAGCGCGCCAGCGCGCGGCCGGTCTCGCCGCCGCGCAGTTCGCCCAGCCGGCCCGCCAGGAAGGCGCCCAGCTCGGACTGGTTGGCCACCACGGCCTGCTGCGCGCGCTTCACCAGCACCTGCATCTCCGGGCTGGCAACGGCGCTGGCGGGCAAAAGCTGCAGCGCGCTGCCGTAGGCCAGGGCCTGGTCTTTCTCACGGTTCTGCTCGCCATAAATGGCGGCTTTTTCGAAATGCACGGCGTAGGCCGTAGGTTCGACCCGGAGCGCGCGGTCAAGTTCGGCCAGCGCGGCGTCGGGCTGGCCCTGCAGGCGCAGCACGCGAGCGAGATTGGCGTGGGCCATGGCCAGCGCGGGTGCACCGCGGGTGGCGCGCTGCAGCCAGTCGCTGGCGCTCGCAAGGTCGCCCTTGGCCAGCGCCTGCGCGCCGAAGTGGTTCAGCGCGCCGGCGTGGCTGGGTGCCATGGCCAGCACCTGGTCCCAAAGCCGGCTGCTGGCCTGCGCCTGGCCTTGACGCGCAAGGCGCTCGGCCTCGGCGGCCAAGGCCTCGGCGCGCGGGTCGGGCGCGGTATTCGTGGCGGCCACGGCCGAGGCGCTCAGCAGCAGCCGTGATCGCCGAAGTGCGCTTGGCCTTCGTGCACGCCAACGCCGCGGGTGAGGCCCTTCTCACTCGCCGCATGGTGGTCGGCGAGCACGCGCGCCACGGCGGCGGTGACGCGCTTGCCGGTGGGGATATGCAGGAACTCGTTCGGGCCGTGGGCGTTGGAGTGCGGGCCCAGCACGCCGGTGATCATGAACTGCGCGCCCGGGAACTTTTCGCCCAGCATGCCCATGAACGGAATGGTGCCGCCTTCGCCCATGTACATGGCCGGGGCGCCGAAGAACTCGCGGCTGGCGGTGTCGATGGCGTGCTCCAGCCACGGCGCCAACGCCGGGGCGTTCCAGCCGGTGCTGGCTTTCTCCAGCTCCACTTCCACCTTGCAGCCGTGGGGCGGGTTGGCCTCGAGCACGCGCTTGAGAATCTCGCCGGCGCGCTTGGGCTCCAGCGTGGGCGGCAGGCGCAGGCTCAGCTTCACCGCGGTGTGCGGCCGCAGCACGTTGCCGGCGTTCTGCAGCGTGGGCATGCCGTCCACGCCCGTGATTGACAGCGCCGGGCGCCAGGTGCGGTTGAGCACCAGTTCGGTGAGGTCGGCATTCATCGGCGTCATGCCGGGAAGGAACGGGAACTTGTCCCAGATTTCGCTGCCCAGCACTTCGGTGGCGCGCTGGGCTTGGGCCAGGCGTTCGCCGGGAATGTCGACGAAGAGTTCTTCCACCAGGATCTTGCCGGTGGCTTCATCCTCCAGCCGCGACAGCAGCTGGCGCAGGATGCGGAAGCTCGACGGCACCACGCCGGACGCATCGCCGCTGTGCACGCCTTCGCTGAGCACGCTCACCTTGAGGTTGCCGCCGGCCAGGCCGCGCAGCGAGGTGGTGCACCAGAGCTGGTCGTAGTTGGCGCAGCCCGAATCCAGGCACACCACCAGCGACGGCCGGCCGATGCGCTCGGCCAGGTGGTCCACGTAGAAAGGCAGGTCGTAGCTGCCGGACTCTTCGCAGGCTTCGATGAGGATCACGCAGCGGCTGTGCGGCTTGCCCTGCTCCTTGAGCGCGCGGATGGCGGTGAGCGAACCGAACAGCGCGTAGCCGTCGTCGGCGCCGCCGCGGCCGTAGAGTTTGTCGCCCTTGATCACCGGGGTCCACGGACCCAGGTCGTCGGCCCAGCCGGTCATTTCCGGCTGCTTGTCCAAGTGGCCGTAGAGCAGCACGCAGTCGTCGCCTTCGCCGGCCACTTCGATGTAGATCAGCGGCGTGCGGCCCTCCAGCGTCACTACTTCCACGGTCATGCCGGCGATGGGTTGGGCCTTGGCCCAGTTGGCCAGCAGCGTCACCGCGTCGTCCATGTAGCCGTGCTCTTTCCACTGCGCGTCGAACATGGGCGACTTGTTCGGGATGCGGATGTACTCCACCAGCCGCGGCACGATGTCGCCGTCCCAGGCATCGGCGATGAAGCGATCGGTCTTGGCGATATCCATGGGCGGTCCAGGCGGGTAAGTGCCTCGATTTTACTCCTTCCGAAGCGGCGCGGGCCGCCACCGTAGGAAAGACCCGACAGCCCGCTGCGCCCGGTTCCCAGGCCAAGCGAAGCAGAACAGCGATGGAGGCCGCCGGCGCTGGCGTGAAGACTGTCCCGGCCGATGCAGCCACCGCGGTGCCGGCATCTGTCCCTCTCACATCCCGAGGTAACGCCATGAAGTCTTCACTGAGTTTCCTGAGTTCGCTCCTGCTGTCGGCCCTGTTGGCCGGCGGCGCCCTGGCCGCCGACAAGGTGGACATCAACAGCGCCGATGCCGCCACCCTGGACCGCGTGCTGGACCGCATCGGCCCCAGCAAGGCCGAGGCCATCGTTGCCCATCGCAAGCAGCACGGCGCGTTCCGCAGCGCCGATGAGCTGGTGGAAGTGAAGGGCATCGGCCTGGCCACCGTCGAGATCAATCGCGACCGCATCACGGTGGGAGCGGGTGCAGCCCGGCCGGCGGCGGCCAAGGCCAAGCCCAAGGCGCCGGCTGGCGGCTGAGCGGTGACCTGTAGCTGCACAGCCCGGCTCAGGCCGGGCTGTGCGCTGCCTCTACTTCGGGAGTACCGCCATGTCTGCTTCCGCCCCGGCCGCCGCGCGTCCGGCATCGGGCTATCGTTCGCAGCGGCTGGAGCAGCGCTCCATTGCTGGCCGCACCTATCTGCTGGGCGTGGCCACGCTGTATCGCCGCCCGGTGTTCAGTGATCACGAAGCGGCGCGCGCTGTCTGCCGCGTGCACGGCTCGGCGTGGCCCTGGCGTGATGCGCAGCTGTTGGCCTGGGTCCTGATGCCCGACCACTGGCAGGGGCTGGTAACCCTGGGCGAGCGGGATTCGCTGGCCAGCCTGATGGGTCGCTTCAAGGCCTTGACCTCGCGCGCGGTGGACGATCGCCATCGCGTCAACGGCTGGCTGTGGGGCCGAGGCTTCAGCGATCGCGTGTTGGCGCCAGGAGAAAATGCCGAGGCTGCGGCTCGGGACCTGGTGTGCCAGCCCGTGCGCGCGGGGCTTGTGGTTCGGCCCGGCGACTACGCCTATTGGAACGCCGCATGGCTGCTCGCCGGGGAGCTTGGCCTGGAGTAACGCGCCGCCGTTGGCCGCTGCGCTAGACTTGCCGCCATGGTCTTGCCGCGCCGCCTGGAGAGTTGGGCCCGTGCCCGCCGCCGCCCTGCGGCGCACGCCGGAGCGCGGCCCTGATGCGCATCGTCCATTTGCCCGCCAATGAATACCGCCGCGAACGCTGGCGCAACGAGTGCGGCTGGACCCGCGAAATCCATCGCCACCCTGAAGGCAGTGCGGACTGGCAATGGCGGGTGTCAATCGCCGAGATTGATCGCGACGCGCCGTTCTCCGCCTTTCCCGGCTGTGACCGCGAATTGGTGCTGTTGACGGGCGAGGGCATGCGCTTGCACTTCGAAGACGGCGAGACGGTGAGCCTGGAGCCGCCGCACGGCCGGATCCGCTTCGCCGGCGAGCGGCCGCTGGCGGCCGAACTGGTGCAGGGACCCACCCACGACTTCAACCTGATCTGGCGCCGCGACCAGGTGCAGGCCAGCCTGCTGCACCGGCCCTTGGTGGGCGCAATGGTGTTCTTCGCCGAGCCGCGCGTGCAGTGGCTGGTGCACTTGATCCAGGGACAGGCGCACTTCAAGGACCTGGCGCGGCCGCTGCACCTGGGGCAGGGCGACAGCGCCCTGCTGCTGCCCGACAGCGAAGGCCCGCCGCGGCGCATCCTGGACGGCGGCGGTGAGCTGCTGCTGGTGAAAGTATCAACGCTGGATTGAGTCAGCGGTCGTCGCGGGTCCACACTGCATCATCGTGCAGCTTTACCGGGAACGTGGGCACCGGGGCATAGGCCGGCGCGCAGAGCGCCGCGCCGGTGCGCAGATTGAAGCGCGCGCCGTGCAGGGTGCATTCAATCTGGTCGCCGTCGATGGGGCCGGCGCTGAGCTCGAAGTCCTCGTGGCTGCAGCGGTCTTCCAGCGCGTAGATATCACCGTCCACGTTCACCACCAGGATGGGGGTATCGCCGTCCCACGCCACCCGGGACTCGCCCGGCAGCAGCTCGTCGCGGCCGCAGACGCGCACCCAGTCGCTCACAGCGACTTTTCCAGCACTTCGAAACGCAGGTCGTCGCGGGTGGGCAGGCCGAAGCGCGCGTCGCCGTAGGGGAAGGGCTTGAGGATGCCGGTGCGGCGGTAGCCGCGGCGCTCGTAGTAGGCGATCAGCTCGCTGCGGATGTCGATCACGGTCATGCGCATCTGCGACTGGCCCCAATCCTCGCGCGCCGTGCGTTCGGCCTCGTCCAGCACCCGTGAGCCAATGCCGCCGCCCTGCTGCGCGGGGCGCACCGAGAACATGCCGAAGTAGCCCGCGCCGTCCTCCACCGCCACCTGGGCGCAGGCCAGCAGTTCGCCGCCGCGCTCGGCCAGCAGCACGCGGCTCAGCGGCTTGGCCAACTGCGCCAGCACATCGTCGGGGCCGGTGCGACGGCCCTCAAGGAAATCCGCCTCGGTGGTCCAGCCGGCGCGGCTGGCGTCGCCGCGGTAGGCCGATTCCACCAGCGCCACGACGGCATCCACGTCGGCTTCGTCAGCTGCGCGGAACACCAGCGGCGTACTCATGCCAGCAGCTTCCGGACTTTTTCGATGGCGTCGCCCAGCCGCTCGATTTCGGCGTGGGTGTTGTAGAAGGCCAGCGAGGCGCGGCAGGTGGCCGGCACGCCGAAGTGCGCCATCAGCGGGTGCGCGCAGTGATGGCCCGAGCGCACGGCAACTCCCTCCAGGTCGAGCAGCGTGGCCGTGTCGTGCGCATGCGCGCCCTCGACCAGGAAGCTGATCACGGCCGCCTTGCCCGGCGCGGTGCCGAAGATGCGCAGCCCGGGGATGGCGGTCAGACGCTCCTCGGCCATCGCCAGCAGCGCCTGTTCGCGCGCTTCGATGTTTTCCATGCCGATGCCGCGCAAGTAGTCCACCGCGGCGCCCAGGCCAATGACGCCGGCGATATTGGGCGTACCCGCCTCGAACTTGTGCGGCGGATCGTTGTACACCGTCTTCTCGAACCGCACTTCCCGGATCATCTCGCCGCCGCCGAGGAACGGCGGCATCTCGCGCAGATGCTGGCGCCGCGCCCACAGGCCGCCGGTGCCGGTGGGTCCCAGCATCTTGTGGCCGGTGAAAGCGTAGAAATCGCAGCCCAGCGCCGGCAGGTCCACGGCGCGGTGCGGCAGCGCCTGCGAGCCGTCCACCACGGTGACGATGCCGCGCTTGCGCGCTTCGCGGCAGATTGCGGCCACCGGGTTCACCGTGCCCAGCACGTTCGAGACATGGGTGAAGGCCAGCACCTTCACGTCGGGCGTGAGCTTGGCGCGCAAGTCGTCCAGGTCCAGTTCTCCGGTGGGCGTGATCTCCACCACCTTCAGCGTGGCGCCCGTGCGCTCGGCCACCAGCTGCCAGGGCACGATGTTGGCGTTGTGCTCCATGCGGGTCAGCGCGATGGCGTCACCGGGCTTCAGCCGCGGCAGCGCCCAGCTGTAGGCCACCAGGTTGAGCGAGAAAGTAGTGCCGGACGTGAGCACCAGCTCGTCGCCCGGGACATTCAGGAAGGCCGCCAGCTTGGCGCGCGCGCCCTCGTAAGCCTCGGTGGCTTCGGTGCCCAGGGTGTGCACGGCGCGCGACACGTTGGCGTTGTGCTCGCGGTAGAACGCGTCCACGGCGCGGATGACCGCCTGCGGCTTCTGCGAGGTGTTGGCCGAATCCAGGTAGACCAGCGGCTTGCCGTGCACCTGGCGGGTGAGCACCGGGAAGTCGGCGCGGATGCGCAGCCAGTCGGGGCGGGGCGTACTCATGGCGTTGCTCCTGTGCCGGCCAGCCGCGCCACCAGGCGCTCGCCCAGCGTGTTGGCCAGCATGGAATCGTCCAGCGCCGCCAGCGGCTCGCGCAGGAAGGCCTGCACCAGCAGCGCGCGCGCCTGCTCGCGGCCGATGCCGCGGCTGCGCAGGTAGAACAACGCGGTGTCGTCCAGCCGGCCCACGGTGGCGCCGTGCGCCGCCTTCACTTCGTCGGCGTGGATCACCAGCACGGGCTGGGTGTCGATTTCGGCGCTGTCGGACAGCAGCAGGTTCTTGTTCGACAGGGAAGCGTCGCTGCCGTCGGCGCCGGCTTGGATCTCGATGCCGCCGTGGAAAACCGCGCGGCCGCGGCCGTCGGCGAGGCCGCGCCACGGCAACTCGCAGCGGGTGTCGCGGGCCTGGTGGCGGATGCCCAGGCGGGTGTCGAGGTGGCGGCGGCCGTCGGCGAGCAGCACGCCGCCGGCGATCAGTTCGGCGCCTTCGCCCTGCAGGTCGACGTTGAGTTCATGCCGCGACAGGCCGGCGCCCAGCTCCAGGTCCACGCGCCGGTAGCGCGCGCCGGCGGCCAGCACCGCATCGGTGCGCGCCATCACGGTGGCGCCGGCATCGTCGTCCTGCACCCGGGCGTGCGTGAGCCGTGCGCCGCGCGCCAGGTGCACGTGCACCAGGTGATTGGCGAGATTCCGGTGCGGCGCCTGCGCCAGGTGGTGTTCCACCACGGTCAGGCGCGCGTCCTCGCGCAGTTCCACCAGGTGCCGCAAGTGCAGCGCCAGATCGCCGGTGGCCGGCAAGCCGATGAACACCAAGTGCAGCGGCGTCGCGATGTGTGCGCCCGGCGCGACCCGGACCAGCGCGCCCTCGGTGGCCAGTGCGGCGTTGAGCCGTGCGAAAAGCTCATCGCTGCGCTCGAATCGCCGTCCCAGCACCGCCACGGCGCGCGCATCCGTGCCGCGCAGGGCGGCCGAAAGCGGCTGCAGCTCGATGCCGGCGGGCAGGGCATCGAGCGCCGACAGCGCAGCGTCGAAAGCGCCGTTGACGAACACGATGCGCGGCGCCGGGATGGCCGCCAGCGCCGCAGCGTCCGCCGCGGTCGGAGCGGCCGGCGCGCTGGCCGCGACGAAGCCACGCGCCGACAGCGCACGAAGCGAGGTGTATTTCCAGGCTTCGCTGCGCGGCCCGGGCAGCCCATCGGCCATCACTGCCGCCAGCGCCGAGCGGCGGGCGCCGCCCAGCGACTGCGCGTCCACCAGCGCTGGCGGCAGCGCTGCGAACTCGACCTGCATGGCATCGAGCAGGGCGGTCATGGTGCGCTGGCCGCCCCGGGCGCGATCCGGTCCTTCACCCAGGCATAGCCGTGCGCTTCGAGCTCCAGCGCCAGCTCCGGGCCGCCGCTTTCAACGATGCGGCCGTCGGCCAGCACGTGCACGGCGTCGGGGGTGATGTAGTCCAGCAGGCGCTGGTAGTGCGTGATGACGAGGAAGGCGCGCTCGGGCGAACGCATCAGGTTGACGCCGTCGGCCACGGCCTTGAGCGCATCGATGTCCAGGCCGGAGTCGGTTTCATCGAGGATGGCGAGCCTGGGCTCGAGCAGGGCCAGCTGGAAAATCTCGTTGCGCTTCTTCTCGCCGCCGCTGAAGCCTTCGTTCACCGCGCGGTGCAGCAGTTCGTCCTTCAAGCTCAGCACGGCCAGCTTCTCGCGCACGCGCTTGAGGAACTGCATGGAGTCGAGCTCGGGCTCGCCGCGCGCCTTGCGCTGGGCGTTGAGCGCGGTGCGCAGGAAGTAGGTGTTGTTCACGCCCGGGATTTCCACCGGGTACTGGAAGGCCAGGAACACGCCGGCCGCGGCGCGCTCCTCGGGCTCCAGCGCCAGCAGGTCCACGCCGTCGAGCTGCACCGAGCCCTCGACCACCTCATAGCCCTCGCGCCCGGCGATGACGTTGCCCAGCGTGGACTTGCCGGCGCCGTTGGGGCCCATGATCGCGTGCACCTGGCCGGCGGCGATCTCCAGCGACAGCCCCTTGAGGATGTCCTTGCCGGCGACGCGGACGTGGAGGTTTTCAATCTTCAGCATATCGTTTCCTGCTTTGCTCCCTCTCCCGCGAGCGGGAGAGGGCCGGGGTGAGGGCATCTTTGCTCCCTCTCCCGCGAGCGCGAGAGGGCCGGGGTGAGGGC
>JANNQY010000133.1:0-1589 GCA_031400995.1 Lysobacteraceae bacterium | reverse complement strand
GCGCGGTCGCGCAGGCGGTCGTGCACCCAGTCCACGGCCGGGCCGCTGTCGCCGGGCAGCGGCGGCGGCCACAGGAACTCCGGGCCGCGCCACATCGCTGCGTACTCGCCGCGCCATGCCTGCTCCAGCGCCAGGCGATCGGTGTCGAAGCGGCCGCCGCCCAGCCACAGGCGAACCCGCAGGCCGTCGGCGCCCAGCAGCACGGCCCACGCTTCGCCCTCGCGGCTCTGCAGGCGCAGCAGGACCGGCCGGCCCAGGGCCGAAAGCTTGTCCAGGCTGGCCCGGCCGCGCAGGCAAAACAGTCCGGGGGCAAGCACCCACGGACAGGCAGCGGCTTCGGCCACGGTGGCTTCGCTGGCGCGCACGGTCCACAGGCCCAGCAGCTGGCCCCAGGCCGGCTGCGCATCGGCGCCGGCCAGGCGCGCTCGCGCGTCCAGGGGCCTCGCCGGGCAAATAGGGCACGCCCACGGGCGGCGCCGACCGCAATGCGGCGGGCGCGGCGATCAAGGCCGGCGCAGACGTGGGCGTAGGCGTCTTGGGCCACAGCGCGAACACGGCGGCAGCCAGCACCAGCGTCGCCGCCACCATGGCGCTAACTCGCGGTATCGGCAGGCGTGACAGCCGCGGCGCCAGCGCTTCGCGCGCGGCCTGGTCCACCCAGCGTTCGCCAATCTGCAGTTCGTCGTGCGCGTAGCCCGCCAGCAGCGCGCGCTCGGCCACGATGTTCACCAGCCGCGGCACGCCGCCCGCGTGGCGGTGGATGCGCTGCACCGCCAGTTTGGTGAACGGAAAGCGCTGCCCGCCCGCCACCGCGAAGCGATGGCGCAGGTAGGCCTCGGTTTCAGCGGCGTCCAACGGCGTCAGATGGAAGCGGGCAGTGATGCGCTGCGCCAGCTGGCGCAGTTCGTCGCGCGCCAGGATGTCGCGCAGCTCGGGCTGGCCCAGCAGCAGGATCTGCAGCAGCTTCTGGGTGTCGGTTTCCAGGTTGGTGAGCAGGCGCACCTGCTCCAGCGCTTCCACGCTGAGGTTCTGCGCCTCATCTATGATCAGCACCACCCGCAGGCCGTCGGCATAGGCCTGCAGCAGGTGCGCGTTGAGTGCGTCGACCAGCGCCTTCAGGCTGCCGCGGCGGCCGTCCAGGTTAATGTGCAGCTCTTCGCAGATGGTCTCCAGCAGCTCCACCGGATTCACGCGCGGGTTAAGCACCAGCGCCACCCGCACGTTCTCGGGAAGTTGCTCGAGCAGCAGGCGGCACAGCGTGGTCTTGCCGGTGCCCACTTCACCCGTGAGCTGCACGAACCCACCGCCGCCGCCCTGGCCAATGCCAAACAGCAGATGCGCCAACGCATCCCGATGCCGCTCGCTCATAAAGACAAAGCGCGGATCCGGGGTGATCGAGAACGGCGGCTCACTGAGGCCGTAATGCTCGAGGTACATGGCGCCTAGCCTGCCACAGGAAGCACGCCGGCTGTGGCAGCAACTTCAGTCCGGCGTCGTGTTTTAGGAGGGGCATAAGTCCCGAAGGGAGTGGGCAAAATCATAGGGACATATAGCAAACCAAAAACGCTGGGGGTCGGGGCAGGAGTAAC
>JANNQY010000132.1:0-1593 GCA_031400995.1 Lysobacteraceae bacterium | reverse complement strand
AGTTCATGCAGGAATATCGGGACACGTTTCATCAGCTCGCCAAATGAAGTGGCGCTGGATCGAGCGGCGCGCGCTCGAACTGCTGCATGACGAAAGCCTGAGCGAGCACGGCGGAAGCACGGGATTGCGGGACGAGGGTTTGCTCGAATCGGCGCTTGCTCGTCCTCTGAACCTTCTTGCCTATGGCAAGCCCGATTTCGCCGAACTTGCGGCGGCCTATGGCATGGGCCTCATCAAAAACCATGCGTTCGTGGACGGCAACAAGCGCGCTGGATTCCTGGCCGTGGGCCTTTTCCTCGGGCTCAACGGGTATCGGCTCGAGACCACTCAGGCCGATGCCACGCTGACTGTGATGGCCGTCGCCGCCGGCGACCTCGACGAACGCGGTTTTGCGGCGTGGGTTCGCGAGCATGCGCGCCGCAAGCGCTGATCCGCTTGCGGCGTCGCGCCGTCGTCACGCCTTCGAGTAGAGCTCCGCCCCCTTTTTCACGAACTCGACGGCCTTCGCCTCCATTCCTTTGGCCAGCGCCTCCGATTCGGCGATGCCCTGCTTCGCCGCGTATTCGCGCACGTCCTGCGTGATCTTCATCGAGCAGAAGTGCGGGCCGCACATCGAGCAGAAGTGGGCAACCTTGTGCGCATCCTTGGGCAGGGTTTCGTCGTGGTACTCGCGGGCGCGCTCGGGGTCCAGGCCCAGGTTGAACTGGTCTTCCCAGCGGAACTCGAAGCGGGCCTTGCTCAGCGCGTTGTCGCGCGCCTGTGCGCCGGGGTGGCCCTTTGCGAGATCCGCGGCGTGCGCGGCGATGCGGTAGGCCATCAGGCCTTCGCGCACGTCGTTCTTGTCGGGCAGGCCCAAGTGTTCCTTGGGCGTGACGTAGCAGAGCATGGCGGTGCCGAACCAGCCGATCATGGCCGCGCCGATGGCGCTGGTGATGTGGTCGTAGCCGGGCGCGATATCGGTGGTCAGCGGGCCAAGCGTGTAGAACGGCGCTTCGCCGCACACCGCGAGCTGCTTGTCCATGTTCTCCTTGATCAGGTGCATGGGCACGTGGCCGGGGCCTTCGATCATGGTCTGAACGTCGTGCTTCCAGGCAATTTTGGTGAGTTCGCCCAGGGTTTCGAGCTCGCCGAACTGCGCGGCGTCGTTGGCGTCGGCGATGCTGCCCGGGCGCAGGCCGTCGCCCAGCGAGAAGCTGACGTCGTAGGCCTTCATGATTTCGCAAATGTCTTCGAAGTGCGTGTAGAGGAAGTTTTCCTTGTGGTGCGCCAGGCACCACTTGGCCAGGATGCTGCCGCCGCGGCTGACGATGCCGGTGACGCGCTTGGCGGTGAGCGGCACGTAGCGCAGCAGCACGCCGGCGTGGATGGTGAAGTAGTCCACGCCCTGTTCGGCCTGTTCAATCAACGTGTCGCGGAAGATCTCCCAGGTGAGGTCCTCGGCCTTGCCGTTCACCTTCTCCAGCGCCTGGTAGATAGGCACGGTGCCGATGGGCACGGGCGAGTTGCGGAGGATCCACTCGCGGGTCTCGTGGATGTTCTTGCCGGTGCTCAGGTCCATCACCGTGTCGCCGCCCCAGCGGATGGACCACACCA
>JANNQY010000131.1:0-1807 GCA_031400995.1 Lysobacteraceae bacterium | reverse complement strand
CATTGTTTTAGGGGGTTCAGGGGGTTTCACCGGTCTGCAGCCGCCAGAGGGCGGCGTAGGTGCCGGCGCGCTGCAGCAGTTCGTCGTGGGTGCCTGATTCGGTGATGCGGCCGGCTTCGAGCACGTGGATGGCGTCGGCGTGGCGAACTGTGCTGAGCCGATGCGCCACCACCAGCGTGGTGCGGCTGCGGCCCGCGCGCGCCAGCGAGCGCTGGATGGCGGCTTCGGTTTCGTTGTCCACCGCCGACGTGGCCTCGTCCAGCACCAGCACCGCCGGGTTGCGGTAGATGGCGCGGGCCAGGGCGATGCGCTGGCGCTGGCCACCGGACAGCTGGCTGCCGCGTTCACCCACGGGGCTGGCGTAGCCGTCCGGCAGGGCAATGATGAAGTCATGCGCTTCGGCGGCGCGGGCGGCGGACTCCACGGCGGCCAGGTCGAAGCGGGTTTCGCCGTAGGCGATGTTCTCGGCCACGGTGCCGTCGGTGAGGAAAGGCTCCTGCGCCACGTAGCCCACGGCGCGCCGCAGTGCAGCCGGGTCCAGCGCGGCCAGGTCCTGCCCGTCCAGCGTGATGCGGCCGCGCGCCGGCGCGATGAATCCCAGCAGCCCCTTGAGCAGGGTGCTCGTGCCGCCGCCCGTGCCGCCGACCCGCGCCCCGGTGGCGCCTGCGGGAACCTGCAGCGTCACCGCGTGCACCGCCGGCCGGCCGTCGTAGTCAAAGCCCACCGCCTCGAACGCCAGGATGCCGCGCGCCGGGGCCGCCAGCGGCGCGCTGCCGTGCGCGGGCAGCGGCGTATCCAGCAGCGCTGCCACCCGGTTCACCGACGCCATGGCGCGCTGGTAGAGGTCGGTCATGTCGGCCAGCCGCGTCAGCGGCCAGAGCAGGCGCTGCGTCAGGTACACCAGCGCCGAATAGCTACCCACGCCCAGCTCGCCGCGCAGCGTGAGCAGGCCGCCGTACAGCAGCGTCGCCACGAACCCGGCCAGGATGGCCATGCGGATCACCGGCGTGATGGCCGCCGAAAACCGGATGGCCTCGGCATTGCGCGCGCGGAAGTCGTCCGACGCCTGCCGCAAGTGCTCGGCCTCGAAGGCTTCGGCCGTGTAGGCCTGGATGGTGGCCATGCCGGCCAGGTTGTTGTTCAAGCGCGCCGACACCGTGGCCGCCGCCTCGCGCGCGTCGGCGTAGCGCGGCGCCAGCCGTTTCTGGAACCAGAACGCGCCGATCAGGATCAAGGGAATCGGCAGCATCGCCAGCGCGGCCAGATCCGCCGTGAGCACGAAGAACACCGCGCCCACCATCAGCGACGACACGAAGACCTGGATGAGATCGTTGGCGCCGGTGTTGAGGAAGCGCTCGATCTGGTTGACGTCTTCGTTCAACAGCGCCATCAGCCGGCCGCTGCGCTCGCGCTCGATCACCGCCGGCGGCAGCTTCTGCACGTGGCCGTAGGCGGCCTGCCGCAGCGAATGCTGCAGGTCCTGGGCCAAGCCGCGCCACTTCAAGGCATACAGGTATTCGAACAGCGATTCGGCCACCCACACCACCACGGTAAGCGCGACCAAGGCATACAGCTGGTGGCGTGGATCGGGCAGGCCCAGGCCCGCCAGGAAGGACTCGCGCTGGTTCACCACCACGTCCACCGCCACGCCGATCAGCAGTTCGGGTAGCACGTCGAAAAACTTGTTGAGCACCGAATACACCGTGGCCAGGACCACGTTGCGGCGCTGTGGCCGGGCGAAACCGGCGAGCCGGCGCAGGGGGTGTTGACGGGGCATTCGAGGGTCCTGGCGGGGCCGGGCGGGTGC
>JANNQY010000130.1:0-1515 GCA_031400995.1 Lysobacteraceae bacterium | reverse complement strand
GCGCTGGGCCCGGGCAGCGCCGACACCGCGGCCCACACTTTCAGCGCGTCCACGGTTGCGGCCACGTCGTGAACGCGGATCAGGCGCGCGCCGTACTCGGCGGCCAGCACCGCCGCCCCCACCGACGCCGCCAGCCGGTCGTCCACGCCGCGCCCGGTGAGTTCGCCGAGGCTGCGCTTGCGCGACAGGCCGGCCAGCACCGGCACGCCCAAGTCGGCGAAGCGGCTGAGTTGGCGCAGCAGCAGCAGGTTGTGCTCCAGGGTCTTGCCGAAGCCAAAGCCGGGATCGACCACCAGGTTCTTCTTGGCAATGCCGGCCATTTCACAGGCGAACAGGCGCTCTGCCAGGAAGCGATGCACGTCGGCCACCACGTCGTCGTAGCGCGGGTCGTCCTGCATGCTGCCGGGCTCGCCCAGCAGGTGCATCAGGACCACCGGCACGCCCAGCTCCGCCGCGGCATCCAGCGCGCCTTCGCGGCGCAGGGCGTACACGTCGTTGATCATGCCGGCGCCGGCAGCCACCGCGGCGCGCATCACTTCGGGCTTGGAGGTGTCGATGGAAATCGGCAGCGAGGTGGCTTTGGCCAGCTGCTCTATCACCGGGATGACGCGGCGTAATTCCTCTTCCAGTGACACCGGCGTGGCGCCAGGGCGGGTGGATTCACCGCCCACGTCCAGCACATCGGCACCCTCGCCCGCCAGCCGCAGGCCGTGGGCCACCGCGGCGTCCACCAGCGCGTGCTGGCCGCCATCGGAAAACGAATCGGGCGTAACGTTGACGATGCCCATCACCCGCGGCCGGTCAAGCACCAGGATGCGTCCGGCGCAATCCAACCGCTGCGTGAGGTCAAACATGCCTGCTCCCTAACTGGTAACCGAACATGTGGGAGGGACTTCAGTCCCGATGCCTTTCAGCTAAATGCATCGGGACTGAAGTCCCTCCCACAGTGCCTGCCACAGGATTCCTGCTGGGGTCAGGTTTGTGGCATCGGTCCACCGAGCGAGCCGGCGGCGGCGCCTGGGCCGGCATCGTCCTTCTTCGTGAGGCGCCCGATCTTGGTCGTGTCCGACGGCGGGTTGGGAACGCGGCCTTCCATGATCGCCTTCACCTGGTCGGCATCAATGGTTTCCCACTCCATCAGCGCGGTGGCCATTGCCTCGACCATGTCGCGCTTTTCCTCGAGGATGCGCCGCGCAACCTGGTACTGCTCGTCAAGGATTCGGCGGATTTCGCCGTCCACCTTCTGCTGCGTGGCTTCGGAAATCGTCTTGTTCTGCACGCCGAAACCGGCGTCGCCATCGGCGTACACCATGGTGCCGAGCAAGTCGGACATGCCGTACTTGGTAACCATGCCGCGGGCCATCTTGGTCGCGCGCTCGAAATCGTTGGAAGCGCCGGTGGACATTTCGCCAACAAAGATCTCTTCGGCGATACGTCCGCCGAACAGGATCGCCAACTCTTCGAGCATCTTGTCCTTGTACTTGCTCAGCGCGTCGTGTTCCGGCAGCTGCCAGG
>JANNQY010000129.1:0-2762 GCA_031400995.1 Lysobacteraceae bacterium | reverse complement strand
GCATGGCGACGGACCGCGGCGCTTTGCTTTGCTTTGCTTTGCCCTCCTCCCGCAACACGACACCCTGTCGGGAGGCGGCGTGCGTTCGACCCGGCCGACCAACGGCGACAGGGACGTCGCCGATGAGCCTACAATGACGTACTTGCGGCGTGTCGGCCGGGGCGAATGCACGCCGCCTCTCGCCGCATTGCCGCGCCGGCGAGCTCGAGATTCAAGCGCCATCGCGCGCCAGAAAAGCGAAGGGCGCCCTGAGGCGCACTGCGAATGAACCGTGCAGCCAAGGATCAGGTTTCGGCTTCGACCAGCACCTTACTAGGACAGATCAATCACGGAACCCACGCCAGCGTATTCGTAGTTCCTGCCGAATAGCCTTCGAAGCACAGCGAACGTGACTTCCCCGCTGCAATGCCCCGGCGCGATGCGGTCGATTTTCCAATTGTCCCGGAGTGACGCTGACAGGCGCTCCACTTCAGCCATCGGGGTGGTGACGAGGTGTAGCCCGCCGACGACCATGGAAATATCGCGATCGCGCGTCGCGACCGAGGCCAGGATTTGCTCGATTCCGGGATGTGAGCAGCCGACCACGACGACCTGACCCTCGGGGGTATCAATAACCAGCGACAGTTCGGGCGTCTCATTGAATTGCTTGGTTTGCGAGATATTCCGCAGGAGTCTGAAGCCCGGAGCGATTTCACGACTGTCAGAGACGCGGATGATATTGGCGTTGGGCCACGCGCTGCCGTGAGGGACGACGTCGGGCACCGCTGCGTTGAAATAACGCATCTCTTTCGGCAATGACGGCGCTGGCTGCGTAAAAAAGACGGCAGGGGTAGGCCCACCGAAAGCCTCATCATCCGGGACATAGATCTTGACTTTCGGATTCACGCTCAGGACGTAACTGAGCCCGGCCGTGTGATCTCCATGGCGGTGTGAGATCACGACCCCGTCCAAGCGAGTCAGATCAACACCTAGGCGCCGCACATTCCTCTCGAAGCCAGCAGCATCGTTTCCAGTGTCAAAAAGGATTCTCTTCCCTCCATACTCCACCAGAGCCGAATAGCCCCAGTCCAAGTGCAAGCTTGCGTCCGACCCGAATGCATCCACCAGGATGGTGATGCGCTGATTGCCGCCTGGCTCGGTATCCGGGCCGGCGGATTTGGCCATACAGTCGGAGCAGCCGACGATCAAAGCCGCCAGCAGCGCAATCAACGGGATAAGTGCTGTGGGCATCGGAACCTCCGGTGGGTAAAGCGGTATAGCGAATGAGCTGCTCGATCTTCCATGGCAAGTACCCGGCCTCGGCGCAGTAAAGCACGACTGGGACAGCGAAAAGGCTTAGGCCACCTGGGTTTGCGTCGAGGAGCATCGGAACTGAAGTCCCTCCCACAAAAGGCGCAAAAGACGAAGGGCGCCCTGAGGCGCCCTTCGAGTGAAACGTGTAGCGGTGGATCAGGCTTCGGCGACGACCAGCACCTTCACGGTGGTGTGGACGTCGGCGTGCAGGCGCACTTCGACGTCGAATTCGCCGGTGCGACGCAGCGCACCCTCGCCCATCACCACTTCGCTCTTGTCGAGCTTGTGGCCGGCGGCCGTGAAGGCCTCCGCGATGTCGCGCGGGCCGACCGAACCGAACAACTTGCCTTCCGTCGAGGAATTGGCCGGGATCGTGACGGTGGCGCCGTCCAGCTTGTCCTTGCGGGCCTGCGCGTCGCCCAGGATGGTGTTGGCCTTGGCTTCGTACTCGGCGCGCTTGGCTTCGAACGACGCGATGTTGGTCGCGGTGGCCGGCACGGCCTTGCCGAACGGCACCAGGAAGTTGCGGCCGTAGCCCGGCTTCACGTCGACCAGGTCGCCCAGGCCGCCCAGGTTCACGACTTTCTGCAAAAGGATCAGTTTCATCGGTGTTGCTCCTTGACGTTAGCGGGGCGCGCGGCCCCGCAACGGTGGCTGTCCGTAAGGATCAGTTCTGGTGGTTGTCGGTGTACGGGATCAGGGCCAGCTCGCGGGCGCGCTTGATCGCGGTCTGCAGCTGGCGCTGGTACTTGGCCTTGGTGCCGGTGATGCGGCTGGGAACGATCTTGCCGTTCTCAGTCAGGTACTGGCGCAGCACGTTGAGATCCTTGTAATCGATCTCCTTGATGCCCTCGGCCGTGAATTTGCAGAACTTGCGGCGGCGAAAAAACTTGCTCATGTCGGTCTCCGGTCTCGGGCTCAGGCAGCGTCGTCGCTGGCGGGGATGCCAATGCTGTTTTCGTCATCGTCGCGGCGCGGGCGGCGCTCGCTCTTCTCGTCCTTGGTCTTCATGATCAGGGACTGTTCGGTGACGGCTTCCTCGCGGGCGAGGACCATGTGGCGCAGCACGGCGTCGTTGAAGCGGAAGCCGTCGACCAACTCGGTGAGCACCTTCTGGCCGCACTCGATGTTGAGCAGGACGTAGTGGGCCTTGACCAGGTTGTCGATGGAGTACGCCAGCTGGCGGCGGCCCCAATCTTCCAGGCGGTGGATCTTGCCGCCGTCGGCTTCGATCAGCGACTTGTAGCGCTCGATCATGGCCGGCACCTGCTCGCTCTGGTCCGGATGGACCATGAACACGATTTCATAGTGACGCATGGGTTGTTTCCTTGTGGATGGGCCTTGTTGGCCTGGCAGCCCCCGGCGCAAGGCCGTGGAGCAAGGGTCTCCCGGTGTTTGGGAGCCGCATATTATGCCTGAGTGCGGCGCTGTGCCGCAAGCGCCTGTCCCACAAAGGAATTCCACCCTTC
>JANNQY010000128.1:0-4704 GCA_031400995.1 Lysobacteraceae bacterium | reverse complement strand
CCGCACAGAGCATCGGGACTGAAGTCCCTCCTACAGGAGCGGAGTGGCTCAGCCGGCGAGGGCTTTCTTCACCAGTTGCGAGACCAGCCCCATGTCGGCCTGGCCGGCCAGCCTGGGCTTGAGCACGGCCATCAGCTTGCCGATGTCGGCCGGGCCGGCGGCGCCGGTTTCCGCCATCGCGGCGGCGATGGCCGCCTGCACGTCGGCCTCGGCCATCTTCGCCGGCAGGTAGGCTTCGATCACGCCCAGCTCGTAGCGCTCGATCGCGGCCAGGTCCTCGCGTGAGGCGGCCTCGTACTGGCTGATGGAGTCCTTGCGCTGCTTCACCATCTTCTCCAGCACGCCCAGCACCAGCGGGTCGGTCATTTCGACCCGATCGTCCACTTCCTTCTGCTTGATGCCGGCGTTGATCAAGCGGATGACGCCCAAGCGATCCTTCTCGCCCGACTTCATCGCGGCCTTCATGTCTTCGAACAGCTGGGCTTTAAGGTTCATGGGCTTACTCCGGGAAGCAGAAACACAAAAAGCCGGCAACGCTTGCGCGCGCCGGCTTCTTGGAGGGTACCGCGCTCAGTACAGGCGCTGGCGCTTGGTGACGTCGCGCGAGCTGCGGCGCAGCTGGCGCTTCACCGCGGCGGCGGCCTTGCGCTTGCGCTCCTGGGTCGGCTTCTCGTAAAACTCGCGCTTGCGGGTTTCGGCCAAGACGCCAGCCTTTTCGACGGTGCGCTTGAAGCGGCGCAGCGCAAACTCAAACGGCTCGTTTTCGCGGACTTTGACAGCAGGCATGTGGAACTCCGGTGCGTGGTTTCCGCCCGTTCCGACGGGCGAGCCGCGTATGATACGCGGGTGACGGGGACGCAGGCAAGCCGCCCCCTGGTTTTCCCCTTGAATCCGGCCCAACGGCCCCGAAAAACAAGCACATGCGCGTCCTGGGCATCGAAACCAGCTGCGATGAGACCGGCGTGGCGGTGTACGACACCGCCCGCGGCCTGCTGGCGCACGCCCTCTACAGCCAGATCGAACTGCACGCCGAGTACGGCGGCGTGGTGCCCGAACTGGCCAGCCGCGACCACGTCCGCAAGCTGCTGCCCCTGGTGCGCCAGGCCCTGGCCGAGGCCGGTCTGGGCACGGCCGACCTGGACGGGGTGGCCTACACCGCGGGTCCCGGCCTGGCTGGCGCCCTGATGGTAGGCGCCGCCGCCGGCCAGGCGCTGGCCTGGGCCCTGGATCTGCCGGCCGTGGGCGTGCACCACATGGAGGGCCACCTGCTGGCCCCGCTGATGGACGACCCGGACCTGTCCCCGCCCTTCGTGGCCCTGCTGGTGTCGGGCGGCCATACCCAACTGGTGGAAGTGGCCGCGATCGGCCAGTACCGCCTGCTGGGCGAAACCCTGGACGACGCCGCCGGCGAGGCCTTCGACAAGACCGCCAAGCTCATGGGCCTGCCCTATCCGGGCGGTCCGGAGCTGGCCCGCCTGGCCGAAGCTGGCCGTCCCGGCGCCTTCAAGTTCTCCCGGCCCATGACCGACCGCCCGGGCCTGGACTTCAGCTTCTCCGGCCTCAAGACCCAGGTGCTGCTGGCCTGGCAGGCCTCGGACCAGTCGGCGCAGACGCGGGCCGATATCGCCCGCGGCTTTGAAGATGCCGTGGTGGACACCCTGGCCATCAAGTGCGACCGCGCCCTGCAGCAAGCCGGCGCCGGCGTGCTGGTGGTGGCCGGCGGCGTCGGCGCCAACCTGCGCCTGCGCGCGCGGCTGCAGGCGCTGGCGGAAAAGCGCGGCGGCCGGGTCTGCTTCCCGCGGCCGGAGTTTTGCACCGACAACGGCGCCATGATTGCCTATGCCGGCGCCCTGCGCCTGCAGGCCGGCCAGCGCGAAGCCCCGGTCGTCACCGTCCAGCCACGCTGGGACATGGCAAGCTTGCCGCCCCTGTAGGAGTGGATATGGACAAGGTTTTCATTGAAGCGCTGGAAATCGAGTGCGTCATCGGCATTTACGACTGGGAGCGCAAGATCCGCCAGGCGGTGGTGCTCGACATCGAGATGGCGTTCGACAACACCCGGCCGGCTGGCACCGACGACATCCAGGACACGCTGGACTACAAGGCCGTCAGCAAGCGCCTGATCCAATATGTTTCCGAATCCGAGTTTGGCTTGGTGGAAACCCTGGCCGAACGCTGCGCCGCGATCATCACCGGCGAATTCGGCGTGCAGCACGTGCACCTGAAACTGAGCAAGCCCGGCGCCGTGCGCGGCTCCAAGGCCGTGGGCGTGATCATCGAGCGCACGCGCGCCGAATGAGCACGGCCTGGCTGAGCCTGGGCAGCAACCTCGAGCCCGAACAGAACCTGCAGGCGGCGGCGCAGGCGCTGCGCGAACGCTTTGGCGCCGTGCGGTTCTCGGCGGTTTATCGAACTCCGGCCGTGGGCTTCGACGGGCCAGATTTTCTAAACGCCGCAGCCCAGCTCGACACCGACCTGGATGTATACGCGCTCAACGATTGGCTGCACGCGCTGGAGGACAGCCAGGGCCGCGTGCGCGGAGGCGCGCGCTTTTCCAGCCGCACCCTGGACATCGATATCGTTTTTTTCGACGACCTGGTGCTCACTGGCCCGGGCAACCTGCAGCTGCCAAGGCCCGAACTCAAGCACGCGTTCGTGCTGCTGCCGTTGGCGGAAATCGCGCCGGGATTGCGGGTGCCAGGCGACAGCCGCACGTTGGCGGAGCTTTGGGCCGCGCATCCCGGCGACGCGGGGCTGGCTCAGGATCCGCTGGAAATCAACGTTGGCGTCAGCGGCAGCGTGCCGGCACCGGCTGCTTGAGAAAATCCCGGTTCATGCGCTGAACGGCTTCGAGTAGCGGGCCAGGCTGGCCTTCCAAATCGTAAAGCCCGCCGTATTGCACGTGATCAAACAGCTGCACGTCGCGGACGGAAAACTGGCCATCCACGGCCGCCAGCGCGAAGGGCAGGCCGCCACCGTCGGGCACTGCGTCCAGGGCAGCGCAACGCCGCTGCAGACCGATGCTGTCGAATGAAAGCACGGCCGGCGCCCCGCCCGCCGTCGCCACCATCGTGCCGGGACTCGCGACCTCAGCCTCGACACAGACGCGGTCGGCAAGTGCATCGGTGCCCGTAGGCGTGCGGCCTCGGCCCTTGGGCACGCGCTGCGAAAGGTGATCTCCGGCCGCGAGCCGCAGTTGGAAATCACCCGAGTCCAGCGGCTCCAGTGCCCCGGCAGTATCGCCCGCCGAGCGCACCAGCTCCCACCCGTCCAGGCCATAGCCAAAACTCGGGTTGTAGAGCGAATTCTCGGCGTAATCGCGGGTGGTCCACAGGCCGTAGCCGCGCACACCGTGCGATTTCATCAGGCAAACGGACTGGTGCAGGAAGCTTGCGATCTCGTCGGGCTTTATGACGGCGTTCTTTTCGTGCCCGGGCGTGTTGTCTACAAAGTTGTACTGGTCGATGAACAGTGAACGGGCACCATCGCGTCCGGTCTCTTCAAGTAGCGCCTTGAACAGCGACAGGCTGCGCTGTGCTGGCAACTGCTCGCCTTGGTTGAGGGCGCCCCAGAACGGCGCCCAGTAGATCGTCAGCGGCTGCTCTGGCGGTAGCCGGGTCATGCCCTCGTGGCTGATCCACTCGGCCACGGTCGGCTTGCCGTCCGGGCCCGGCTCGAACCGCGGCTCGCGGTCCACGCGTGCTTCATACGAAAGCCGCGGGAAGTGCGCGAGCGCAGGCTGGTAGAGCTTCTCCAGGACCAGCCAGTCCCAGTAGGCATGAAACAGCGCCGATTGACTCACCGGGTCGGGTAGCTCGACGGGCCGGGCGGCGTCGGCAGGCAGGGTCGCGAGGAACTGCGCATAGTCACCGCGGCCGCTTTCGTCAACGCGCTGCAGCCATTGGTCTTCCCAGCTCATGAAGCCCAGCACCACGTGCGGATGATCGGCCACTTCCTTACCCACGCGGGCCAGGAAACCGTCGAAAGCCGCACGCGTAGCCGGATCGTTCATCAATCGCTGCTGGCGCTCGCCCACGTCACCGGACTGCGGGTGGTAGCTCCAGGCGTAACCCAGACGCAGCATGACCTTCAGTTCGGCCTCCGCGGCGCGATCGAGCAGGAAGCGTAGCCGCTCGAATGCTCGTTCGTCGTACTCGCAGCACGGATCGGAGACCGGTTGGAAATCGCCCCACGACACCAGCAAAACCACGGTATCAAACCCGTCGGCGCGCAGCTGACGAAAATCCTCCGCAACATGCTCGCGCCGAAAGCCGGCTATGAAGTTCTTGGGCCACTGCCGGCCGAAATAGTGTGCAGCGACGCTGGTCGGCAGCGTCGTGTCCACGGCCGCGGTTTCAGGCGCAGGCGTGGCGCCAGGAGGCGGCGCTGGCTGGCAGCTGGTGAAAAGCAGAGCGAGCGCAATCGCCGCGGGGGCATTCCAAAGGGCTCGCATGCGGCGTCGGTGCTCGGGGTGGGCCAACAGTATAGGACAGGCTGCGCACGCCATCGGGCGCTTGGCCACGCTAGATGTTCAAGCTGCGGCCGCCGTCTACGCGGATCACTTGGCCGGTGGTGTAGTGCGCGTCCTGCAGCAGCCAGCGCACGGCTTCCGCCACGTCATCGGGCGTGCCGGCGCGCCGCAGCGCGGTGCTGGCGAGCATGGCGGATTTTTCGTGTTCGGCCTTGCCCTGTTCGGGCCACATC
>JANNQY010000127.1:0-3354 GCA_031400995.1 Lysobacteraceae bacterium | reverse complement strand
ACCGACTGCAGCGTGGGCTCGGCGGCGAGCTTGGCGGAAAGCACGCGGTGCAGGCGCAGGGTGATGTCCGCGTCCTCTGCGGCGTAACGGGTGGCGTCGTCCAGCGCCACCGAGGAGAACGGGATCTGCTTGGCGCCCTTGCCCGCCACCTGCTCGTACTTGATGGTGGTGTAGCCCAGGTACTTCTGCGCCAGCGTGTCCATGTCGTGGCGCTGGCCGCCGGCGTTGAACACAAAGCTCTCCAGCATCGTGTCTTCGGCGTAGCCCTGCACCACCACGCCGTGGCGGCGCAGGATGTGCAGGTCGTACTTACCGTGTTGGCCCAGCTTGGGTTTGTTGGCGTCCTCGAACATCGGCCGCAGCGCCTCCAGCACCGCGGCACGATCCAGCTGCGCGGGCGCGCCGGGGTAGTCGTGCGCCACCGGGATGTAGCAGGCGTGGCCGGGCTCCACCGCGAAGCTCAGTCCCACTAGGTTGGCACGCATCGGATCCAGCGCATCGGTTTCGGTGTCGAAGGACACCAGTGGCGCGGCCTGCAGCTGCATGATCCAGTGCTGCAGACGCGCCATGTCGGTGACGCATTCGTAGTGGCCCGGCGCGGCCAGCGCGGGATCCAGCGGCGCGTCCACCATGGCCGCCGGTGTGGCGGCGCGCGGGCCGCGTTCGGGCGCCGTGGCGCCACCGTCGAGCTCGCGCAGCGCGGCGCCAAAACCGTAGCGCGCATAAAGCTCGCGCAAGGCCAGCACGTCGCGGCCGCGCAGCACCAGTTCAGCCGGGCCTTGCTCCAGCGGCACGTCGGTCTTGATGGTCACCAGCTGCTGGCTCAGCGGCAGCCGCGGCAGCGCGGCGCGCAGGTTCTCGCCGATCTTGCCGCCGATCTTCTCCGCATTGGCCAGCACCGATTCCAGCGTGCCGTACTCGGCCAGCCACTTGGCCGCGGTCTTGGGCCCGCACTTGTCCACGCCGGGCACGTTGTCCACGGTGTCGCCCATCAAGGCCAGCAGGTCCACCACTTGGTCAGGTCGCACGGCGAATTTTTCGAACACCCCGGCGTCGTCGAGCACGCTGCCGGTCATGGTGTTGGTCAGCGTGATGCCCGGCCGCACCAACTGGGCGAAATCCTTGTCGCCGGTGGAAATGGTGACGGGGATGCCCTGCGCGTGCGCCTGCAGCGCCAGCGTGCCAATCACGTCGTCGGCCTCCACGCCGGATACGCGCAGGATGGGAAAGCCCAGCGCCTGCACTATCTGCATCATCGGCTCCACCTGCGCCCGCAACTCATCGGGCATGGGTGGGCGGTTGGCCTTGTACAGCGGATACATCGCATCGCGGAAGGTCGGGCCCGAGGCATCCACCACAAACGCCGTGTAGTCGGGGTTTTCCTTGAGCGTGGCGCGCAGCATGTTGACGATGCCAAACAGCGCGCCGGTGGGCGAGCCATCCGCGGCGGTAAGCGGCGGCAGCGCGTGGAAGGCCCGGTACAGGTAGGACGAACCGTCGATCAGCACGAGGCGGGACATGGCGGAGCCTGGCGGTGGGATGCCGGGATTTTAGGCTCCCCGGGCCTTGAGCGCCCGCCTTGCATTTGCCATGCTCCAAGGCCCCGCGCAGGATGGCCGCCATGACTCCCCTGATCCCGCTGCTGCTCGCCCTGGTCACCCAGGCCGCCGAACCGCCGTCTGCGCCCGAGGACGTGCCAATCCCCGAGAAAGTGCAGGCCCCGGCCGAGGCCGAAGAGCCGCCCACCGTGAGCATCCGGGTGGAAGACAACGGCGACCGGGTGGAGGAATACGCCCAGGGCGGCCGCGTTTTCATGGTCAAGGTCACGCCCAAGCGCGGCCCGCCGTATTACCTCACCGACCCCGACGGCAACGGCCGCTTCAACAGCGACGACCGCGACCCGCGCATCTCGCCGGTGCACTGGTCCATTTACGAATGGGATTGAGCGGTCTGCACCGCGCCCTGCGCGGCATTGATGCCCTGAGCGAAGCCGCTGGCCGCGTCGCCGGCGTGCTGGCCGTGGCCCTGGTGGCGCTGGTATTTGGCCTGGTGCTCGCCCGCTATGTGTTCAACGCCGGCTCGGTGGCGGTGCAGGAGGGCGTGCTGTGGCTGCACGCCACGGTGTTCCTGCTGGGCCTGTGCTATGCGCTGCGGCACGGCGCGCATGTTCGCGTGGATGTGTTTTCGCAGCGCTGGAGCGCACGCACGCGGGCCAAGGTGGAGTTCGGCGCCGGGGTGATGCTGCTGCTGCCGTTCTGCGTGTTCATCGTCGCCATCAGCGCGGAGTACGTGGCGGCCAGCTGGTCGGCGCTCGAAGGTTCGCGCGATCCGGGCGGCCTGCCCGGCTGGTTCCTGCTGAAAACCCTGCTGCCGCTGTCGGCGCTGCTGCTGTTGCTGCAAGGCGTGGCGGAAACCCTGCGCGCGCTGATCGTGGCGCTGGCGAAGGAGCCGGCATGAGCCTGCACGACCAGCACATCGTGATGCTGCTGCTCCTGCTGGTGGGGCTGTTCATCGGCCTGGCCAGCGGCTTCCCGGTGGCCTTCGTGCTGGGCGGCGTGGCCCTGCTGGCGGCGGGGGCGGGCATGGCGCTGGGCAACTTCGACGCCAGCTTCCTCGAGGCCTTCCCCAACCGCGTGTTTGGCGTGATGGTGAACGAGACCCTGGTGGCGGTGCCGCTGTTCGTGTTCATGGGGATCATGCTGGAACGATCGCGCATCGCCGAGTCGCTGCTTGAGGCGGTGGCCTCGCTGTTTGGCCGCGTGCGCGGCGGCTTGGTGGTGGCGGTGCTGCTGGTGGGCGGCATCCTGGCCGCGTCCACCGGCATCGTTGGCGCCACCGTGGTGGCCATGGGCCTGATTTCTTTGCCCACCATGCTGCGCCACGGCTACTGTCCGCGGCTGGCCAGCGGCGCCATCTGCGCTTCCGGCACCCTGGGGCAGATCATCCCGCCCTCCATCGTGCTGGTGCTGCTGGGCGACCAGCTGGGCAATGCGTTCCAGCAGGCGCAGCTAAAGCAGGGTATTTACGCGCCCGAAACGGTGTCGGTGAGCGACCTGTTCGCCGGCGCGTTGATACCTGGCCTGGGCCTGGTGCTGATGTACGTGCTGTATGCGCTGTGGGTGGCCTGGCGCCAGCCGGAGCGTGCGCCGGCCCTGCGCGACCTGAAGCCGCGCACGGCGATGGAGCTGGTGCGCGCCATCGTGCCGGCGCTGGCGCTGATCCTGATGGTGCTGGGCTCCATCCTCACCGGCATCGCCACGGCCACCGAAGCCGCGGCCGTGGGCGCGATGGGCGCCACCGCGTTCGCTGCGTTCTACGGGCAGCTGGGCTGGAGGCGACTGGGCGAAGTGGGAC
>JANNQY010000126.1:0-4094 GCA_031400995.1 Lysobacteraceae bacterium | reverse complement strand
CCTGTTCGGCGAGCAGGCCGTGCTCTGCGGCGGCGCCACCAAGCTGGTGCAGGCGGGCTGGGAAACGCTGGTGGAAGCCGGCTACCAGCCCGAAGTGGCCTACTACGAGTGCCTGCACGAGCTGAAGCTGATCGTCGACCTGCTGTACGAAGGCGGCATCACCCGCATGCACGAGTTCATCAGCGAAACCGCCCAGTACGGCGCGCTCACCCGCGGCCCCTACGTGGTGGATGCGCACGCCCGCGCGCAGATGAAGAAGATCCTGACCGAAATCCAGGACGGCACCTTCGCCCGCCAGTGGATCGCCGAGTACGCCGCCGGCAACCCGAACTACAAGGCCCTGAAGCAGGCCGATTTCGAGCACCCGATCGAAGCCACCGGCCGCAAGCTGCGCGCCGCGATGAGCTGGATCGGTGCCGACGGCAACGTGCAGTCCACCCCACGCGCACCTGCGCCCAAGCCAGAGGCCGCCACCGCATGAACCCCAAGCAAAATGGCGCGCAGCTGCTGGCGCGGGCGCTGGAGGCCGAGGGCGTGAACCTGCTGTTCGGCTATCCGGGCGGCGCGATCATGCCGTTCTACGACGCCCTGCCCGGCTCGAAGCTCAAGCACATCCTGGTGCGCCACGAACAGGGCGCAGCGCTGGCCGCCAACGGCTACGCCCGCGCCAGCGGCCGGGTGGGCGTGTGCATCGCCACCTCGGGCCCGGGCGCGTCCAACCTGGTCACCGGCATTGCCGATGCCTTCCTCGATTCGGCGCCCATGGTGGTGATCACCGGCCAGGTGAGCACCGCGCTGATGGGCACCGACGCCTTCCAGGAGCTGGACGTGTTCGGCATGACCCTGCCGATCGTGAAGCACAGCTTCCTGCTGCGCAGCGTTGACGACCTGCCGCGGGTGGTGAGCGAAGCCTTCCGCATCGCGCGCGAAGGCCGCCCCGGCCCGGTGCTGATCGACCTGCCCAAGGACGTGCAGCTGGCCGACGCCAGCCATCTGTCGCCCTGCGCGCCGGCCGCCGCCACACCGCCGCCGCCGCCGTCCGACGTGGACATCGCCCAAGCCATCGCCGCCATTGCCAGCGCCGAGCGCCCAGTGATTTACGGTGGTGGCGGCGTGGCGCTGGCCGACGCAGTGGACGCCTTCCGCGGCTTCGTGGAGGCCAGCGGCATGCCCGCCGTGCTCACCCTGCGCGGCTTGGGCAACCTGCCCACCAACCACCCGCAGCTGCTGGGCATGCTGGGCATGCACGGCACCCGCGCGGCCAACATCGCCGTACAGGAAGCCGACCTGCTGGTGTGCATCGGCGCGCGCTTCGACGACCGCGCCACCGGGAAGCTGGCCGAGTTCGCGCCGCGCGCGCGCATCGTGCACCTGGACGCCGACCGCCGCGAGATCAGCAAGCTGCGCAAGGCCGATGCCGGCGTGCCCGGCAACGTGGCGACGTCGCTGAAGGCCCTCACCGGCGTGCGTCCCGACTGCGGCCCCTGGCTGGCGCACTGCCTGGAGCAGTGTGAACGCCACGCCGTGCGCTACGACGCCCCGGGCCGCGACGTCTACGCCCCGGCGCTGCTGCGCCGTTTGTCGGAGATCGCGCCGCGCGACGCCATCGTCGCCTGCGACGTGGGCCAGCACCAGATGTGGGTGGCGCAGCACTGGAAGTTCAACCATCCGCGCAATCACCTGACCAGCGGCGCGCTGGGCACCATGGGCTTTGGCCTGCCGGCCGCCATCGGCGCGCAGTTCGCCTGCCCCAACCGCACGGTGGTGCTGGTGAGCGGCGACGGCAGCTTCATGATGAACCTGCAGGAGCTGGCCACGGTGGCGCGCTGCAAGCTGCCGATCAAGATGGTGCTGCTGGACAACCAGGCGCTGGGCATGGTGCGGCAGTGGCAGGAGCTGTTCTTCGAAAAGAACTTCAGTGAAGTGGACCTGAGCGACAACCCGGATTTCGCCGCGCTGGCGCGGGTGTTCGGCATCCCGGCCCTGCACCTGGACAAGCGCGAGGACGTGGAGGATGCGCTGCACGCGCTGATGGCCACGCCCGGTCCGGCCTTCCTGCACGTGTCCATTGATGCGCGCACCAACGTCTGGCCGCTGGTGCCGCCCAACCACAGCAACGCCACCATGCTGGAAGACAAGGCGGCGCCGGAACCGGCCGCCGCCGCCGTGGAGCGCGCCGATGCGATACCGGCTTGACCTGGTGCTGCGTCCCGCCGAAGGCGCGCTGCTGCGCGTGCTGGGCACCGCCGAACGCCGCGGCTTCACGCCGATGGCGATCACCGGTGAACAGCCGCCCGAAGGCGGGGACTGGCGCCTGCAGGTCACGGTACGCGGCCAGCGCCCGCCCGAAACCCTGCAGCGCCAGATCGAACAGCTGCATGACTGCCTTTCCGTGGAGATAGCCCCATGTCCCTGAATCTCTGGTTCGACGGCCGCATCGGCCCGCAGGACCAGCTCTCGGTCCCGCTCACCACCCACGCCATGCACTACGGCACGGCGGTGTTCGAGGGCATCCGCAGCTACGCCACGCCCGACGGCGCGGCGGTATTCCGCCTGCCCGAACACCTGGAGCGCATGCGCAAGGGCGCAGACGCCTTCGGTGCCAGCTTTGACGTGAACGAGGCTTCGGCCGCGGTGATCGCGGTGCTGCGCTCCAACCACCACCGCGACGCCTACGTGCGGCCGCTGCTGTGGTACGGCACCGGTTCGCTGGGCCTGGACGTGGCGCCGCTGAGCAAACACCTGATGGTGGCCTCGATGCCGTGGGCGCCGCACCTGGGCGACAAGCCCGTGCGCCTGACGGTGTCGCCGTTCCGCCGCAACCGCGCCGACGCCATGCCGCCGCTCAAGCTCAGCGGCGCCTACGTCAACTCCATCCTGGCCAAGCGCGAGGCCGGCAGCCGCGGGTTCGACGACGCGCTGTTCGTGGACGAGTCGGGCTTCGTGGTGGAGTGCACGGGCGTCAACGTGTTCCTGGTGAAGGACGGCAAGGTAACTGCGGTGGACCACCCCGACGCCCTGCCCGGCATCACCCGCGACACCGTGGTGGAGCTGGCCGGCGCCGACGTGCGCCCGGTGACGCTGGAAGAGCTGCTGGAAGCAGACGAAGTCTTCGTCACCGGCACCTCGGCCGAACTGCTGCCGGTGGCCGCGCTTGACCGCCGCACCTACGGCCCCGCGCCCATCGCCAACGCCCTGCGCACCCGCTATCTGCACATCGTCCGCGGCGGTTCCCCCACCCACGCCCACTGGCTGACGCAAGTATGAGCGCCGCCTGTGGGAGGGACTTCAGTCCCGATGCTTCGCGCCCATTCACCCCGCGCGCCATGGCCTTCCTCTGTGGGAGGGACTTCAGTCCCGATGCCCCTGGCCAAAACCCTCCCACCCCCCGGAGGTCCCTTCTTCCCCGCCACCCCACATCGAATGACTGAACACGCGCCACCGCCGGAGGACGATGTTGGCGTAGCCGACGTGCTGGCCGCACACGCGCGCCTGCGCCGCTACCTGCCGGTGACGCCGCTGCACTACGCCGAACGCTTCGGCACCTGGCTCAAGCTCGAGAACCTGCAGCGCACCGGCTCCTACAAAGTGCGCGGCGCATTGAACGCCCTGCTGGTGGCGCGCGAGCGCGGCGACCGCCGCCCGGTGATCGCTGCCTCGGCGGGCAACCACGCCCAGGGGCTAGCCTGGGCCGCGCACCGCCTGGGCATGCAGGCCATCACCGTGATGCCGGTGGGTGCGCCAGAGACCAAGGTCGCCGGCGTAGCGCACTGGGGCGCCACCGTGCGCATGCACGGCAGCAGCTTCGATGAGGCCCGCGCGTTCGCGCTCGACCTCGCCGCGCAGCACGGCTACCGCTTCCTGTCCGCCTTCGACGACCGCGACGTGATTGCCGGCCAGGGCACGGTGGGCCTGGAGCTGGCCGCGCACGCGCCCGACGTGGTCATCGTTCCCATCGGCGGCGGCGGGCTGGCCGCCGGCGTGGCGCTGGCGCTGAAGTCGCAGGGCGTGCGCATCGTCGGCGCCCAGCCCGAGAACGTGGACGCCATGGCGCGCGTGCTGCGTGGCGACCTCAGCGCACCGCTGCCCGGCGC
>JANNQY010000125.1:0-1809 GCA_031400995.1 Lysobacteraceae bacterium | reverse complement strand
ATGTGGCGCGACGTACTCGGCGCGCGGGTACGGCTGCGCAACGAGGAGTGGAAGGTATTCGTGGGCAACCGCCGGCAGCGTGCCATCACGCAGGTATTCCGCGGCGGCTGGATCGCCGACGTGGACGATCCGCGAAACTTCCTGGACAACTTCCGCGCCACCAGCGCCAGTAATTGGACCGGCTACGACGACCCGGCCTTCACCGCCCTGCTCGACGCCGCCGACGCAGCACCTACCCTGCCCGAACGCGCGGCGCACCTGCACGCCGCCGAAGCCCACCTGCTGCAGGCACACGCCATCATCCCGCTCTACTTCTACACCTCGAAACACCTGGTCCGCCCGGAAGTCCAAGGCTTCGAAGCCAACCCGCTGGACCGCCACCCTTCGCGGTTACTGCGCTTGGGCGCAAGAACGGTGTCAGAGTGTGTTCGGGGCGTCGTAGTGCGCACACCGATGCTTCGTCGCAGCGCCGCCGCCCACACACATCGTATCGCTGCCCGGCGTCTTGCTAGCGCCGTCCATGGCAGCAAACGCCGGCCGCTACGGGCTTCCTGCCCTTCGCTTCTGCGACACGATGTGTGTGTGCGCCGTCGCCCCGGATATCAGGGTGCGCCGAGACCAAAAGAACGGTGTCAGAGTGAGTTCCAAGAACTCACTCTGACACCGTTCTTTGCTTTCGCATCAATGTGCTCCGGAGGACCGGGGCGACGGCACACACACAATACGTATCGATGAAGTGGAGGGCAGGACGCCCGTAGCGGCCGGCGTTTGCTGCCATGGATGGCGCTAGCAAGACGCCGGGCAGCGATACGTATTGTGTGTGGGGCGGCGCTGCGAGGCAGCGTCAGCTTGCGAGCTGCAATCGTTCGATCAGAGTGACGACCTGGGCCTTGGCAGCCAAGCCGTGGATCAGGAGGACCAGCACGTCGCCAGGCTGGGCCCAGGCCAGCAAGTAGGCGGCGGCTTCGGCTTCGGGCAGGCAGGTGTGGAGTTGGGTGGTGTCCATGCCCAGGTGCAGCAGCTCTTCGCGCAGCAGTGCGGCTACCTCGCCTTCGGCGCGGCCGCGGATGAAGCCGTCGATGTCCTTGAGCACCACGCGGTCGGGCTTGATCTGCGCGGCCACTGCGGCCAGCGCGCGGATGTCGTCGTCGCTGCGGTTGCCGGCTTGGCCCAGCACCAGGCCCAGGCGGCCGGGGCCCGCGCCGCGCGCTACCCGAAGCAAGAGGCGCAGCCCGTCGGGGTTGTGCGCGTAGTCCAGCAGCACGTGCACGCCGCCTACGTTCCAGCGCTGCAGGCGGCCGGGGTTGTCGGACGGGTCGGTGCCGAAGCGCGCCAGCACCGCAGACATCGTCGCCGGCGTCACGCCCAGCGCCTGTGCCAGCAGGCAGGCCGCCGCGGCGTTGCCGACGTTGTAGTCGGCCAAACCGCCGGCGGCGAGCGGGAGCTGCGCAATTTCCGCCAGCGCGTGCCGATGATCACCGACGGAAAGCACCAGCCGCCCGTCCGCCACGCCGCAGGTACTGCCGCCGCGCGCCCGCAGCGCCTGCAGGCGTGGGTGCGCGTCGTCGCGGGCGAACCAGGCCAGCCGCTCCGCTGCGCTTTCGCCGCGTGCGGCCAGCACCGGGTCGTCGGCGTTCAGCACCAGCACGCCGCCGGATCGCAGGCCGCGCGCGACCGTGAGCTTGGCTTCGGCCAAGCTTTCCAGGTCGTGGATGCCGTACTCGCCGTAGTGATCGGCGCTGACGTTGGTGACGGTGGCGGCGTCCACTTGGGCCAGCGCCAAGCCGCGCCGCAGCAGGCCGCCGCGCG
>JANNQY010000124.1:0-1790 GCA_031400995.1 Lysobacteraceae bacterium | reverse complement strand
ATCGGGACTGAAGTCCCTCCCACAAGAGGCGCTCCCGCAGGGGCAGAGGGCTATAATCACGGCAATCCCCCATCACCCCAGCGCGGCGCCCGCCGCGGCAATGCCCATGTCCGAACACCTGTCCCAGACCCGCCGCCGGCGCACCTTCGCCATCGTCTCGCACCCCGACGCCGGCAAGACCACGCTGACTGAAAAGCTGCTGCTGTTTGGCGGCGCCATCCAGATGGCCGGCTCGGTGAAGGGCCGCAAGGCCGCGCGCCACGCCACCTCGGACTGGATGGCGCTGGAAAAAGAGCGCGGCATTTCGGTCACTTCCTCGGTGATGCAGTTTCCCTACGAGGGCCGCATCATCAACCTGCTCGACACCCCCGGCCACGCCGATTTCGGCGAAGACACCTACCGCGTGCTCACCGCGGTGGACTCGGCGCTGATGGTTATCGACGTCGCGAAAGGCGTGGAAGAGCGCACGATCAAGCTGATGGACGTTTGCCGGTTGCGCGATACGCCGATCATGACCTTTATCAACAAACTCGACCGCGAAGGCCGCGAACCCATTGACCTGCTGGACGAAGTGGAGCGCGTTCTGGGCATCCAGTGCGCGCCCATCACTTGGCCCATCGGCATGGGCCAGCGGCTCAAGGGCGTGGTGCATCTGGTCAGCGGCGAAGTGCATCTGTACGAGCAGGGTCGCAATTTCACCCGCCAGGATTCCACCATCTTCCCCTCGCTGGACGCCCCGGGCTTGGTGGAGCGCATCGGCGCTGCGCAGCTGGCCGAACTGCGCGATGAGCTTGAACTGGTGCAGGGTGCCTCGCACCCGTTCGACCTCGCTGCCTACCAGGCCGGCAAGCAGACGCCGGTGTTCTTTGGGTCGGCGGTGAACAATTTCGGCGTGCAGCCGCTGCTCGATTTCTTCGTGGACCATGCGCCGGGCCCGCAGCCGCGCGGCACCACCAGCCGCATCGTCGCGCCCGAGGAAGAAAACTTCACCGGCTTCGTGTTCAAGATCCAGGCCAACATGGACCCACAGCACCGCGACCGCGTCGCCTTCCTGCGCGTGTGTTCGGGCAAGTACGAGGGCGGCATGAAGGCCCTGCACGTGCGCCTGGGCAAGGAAGTGAAGCTGGCCAACGCGCTCACCTTCATGGCCAGCGACCGCGAGATCGTCGAGACCGCCTACCCCGGCGACGTGATCGGCCTGCACAACCACGGCACCATTTCCATCGGCGATACCTTCACCGTGGGCGAAGTGCTTGGCTTCACCGGCATCCCCAATTTCGCGCCCGAACTCTTCCGCCGCGCGCGCCTGCGCGACCCGCTCAAGCTCAAGCAGCTGCAGAAGGGCCTGGCGCAGCTGTCCGAAGAAGGCGCCACCCAGTTCTTCCGGCCGCTGATGAGCAACGACCTGATCCTGGGCGCCGTGGGCACCCTGCAGTTCGACGTGGTGGCCTACCGGCTGAAGGACGAATACAGCGTGGACGCCAGCTTCGAGCCCATCACCGTGTCCACCGCGCGCTGGATCCGCGGCGGCACGCCGAAGAAGCTGGAAGAATTCCGCGAGAAAGCCGCGATGAACCTGGCCCTGGATGGCGCCGGCCAGCTGGTGTACCTGGCCCCCTCGCGCGTAAACCTGCAGCTCACCCAAGAACGCTGGCCCGACCTGGAATTCGCCGCCACCCGCGAACACGCCCAAACCCTGGCCCTGGCCTAAGCCCACCACCCTGTGGGAGGGACCCCCTGGGGAAGGGCCTTCCTTGTGGGAGGGACTTCAGTCCCGATGCTTCTTGGCC
>JANNQY010000123.1:0-5981 GCA_031400995.1 Lysobacteraceae bacterium | reverse complement strand
GCCGATCACCTCGGCCAGCCCCGCGACGCCCGGAACGGCGCAGTTGGAGTGGTAGAAGAGGATGCCGTCGCCGGGCCGCATGTCCTTCATCATGAAGTTGCGCGCCTGGTAGTTGCGCACGCCGCTCCAGGGCTCGCGACGGGCTTTTTCCAGCGCGTCTATCGAGAACTCGTCGGGTTCGGACTTCATCAGCCAATAGCGCTTCATGGCGGCATTATCGCCCGGTCGGGTGGAAGCCGCGCTCGGTGAGCACCGCATCCAGCGCCACGTCCCAGGCCTCGGGCGCCAATGCGGGAAGTTCCTGGCAGGCAAAGCCCACGCCCACCAGCGCCGGCGGCGCCGGTTGGCCTCGGCGGAAGGCGAAGCTGCGGTCGTAGTACCCGCCGCCCATGCCCAAGCGGCCGCCGCGCCAGTCAAAGCCCAGCAAGGGCAGCAGCACCAGCTGCATGGCCTCGGGCGCGAGGGTGGACTCGGGGGCAAGCAGGGGTTCGGGGATGCCGTAGCGGTTGGGCTGCATCGGGTCGCCGGCGCGCCAAGGGGCGAAGCGAAGCCGGCCGTCGTCCTGCACCAACGGCAGGCACCAGATTTGGCCGGGGGCCAGGCGCAGCTGCGCCGCATGCAGCGGCAGCTCGCCGTTCACCGCCCAGTAGCCGGCCACGTAGCCGGGTTGCCGCAGCGCGGGCTGCTCGCCCAGATGCCGGGCTACGGCATCCGCGGCCGCCAGGCGATCGCCCGGGGTGAGCGCAGCGCGCAGCGCCCGCAGGTGGTGCCGGACTTCAGTGCGCGATGGCTTCAAAAAATATCCTCCGCCGTGCCGATGCGGGCGAAACGACCTTGATCCCTAGGATCAAGTGGGTACCTGTGCAACCCCTTCAGGCTTTCCGCAACAGGGCGGACATGCACACCGCGGTTACCGCAGGTTCCCGGGTCGTGTTTATGGGACAAGGCGAATGTTTTGCACGCTGTCGAACACGGTAGAGGACGGCCCAATTATAAACGCGGCTGCCGACGGCGAGGTGAACGTCAGCGCGGGGCGTCGAACAGGCCGTCGAGTTTGCGGTTGAGGTCGCCCAGGGTGCGATTCAGGGCGCCATCACGCAGGTCGGCGGCCTGCTTGAGCTGCAGCAGTTCGTGGGCCAGGTTCAACGCGGTGAGCACCGCCACCCGGTCCAGCGCCGCCATGCGGTTGCTGCCGCGCACTTCGCGCATGCGCGCGTCCAGCAGGTGCGCGGCCGCCATCAGGCTGTCGCGCTCGTCCGGCTCCACGCCCACGGTGAACTCGCGGTCGAGGATCTTCACGTTCACCGGCTCGCTCACGCGTTGTGCTCCAGCGACTTGAGCCGCGTGATCATGGCTTCCACCCGCGAGCGGGCCAGTTCGTTCTTGTTGAGCAGCTGCGCGCGTTCGGACACCAGCTGTTCCTGGCCTTGGCGCAGGCTGCGGTTTTCCTCCAGCAGCCGGCGGTGCTGCTCGGCCAGGCGGTCGAAGCGCTCGGACAGGGCCAGCAGCAGGGCAACGGGGTCGTTTGTGCTCATCGCGGTCACCTTAGGCGCGGTGGGTGACGGGGTCAATACGGCGCCGGGATGGCCGCCACGGTGCTGGGCTGCCAGCTGCGAATGAAGGCCAGGCAGCGGTGCGCGTCCAGCGGCGGCGACAGCCAATAGCCCTGGATTTCGTCGCAGCCCTGCTCACGCAGGTAGATAAGCTGCTGCTCGCTTTCCACGCCCTCGGCGATCACGTTCAGGCCCAGCGAGTGGCCCATGGTGATCACGGTGGCGGTGATGGCCTCATCGTCCGGGTCGCGGGTGAGGTCGCCGATGAATTCCTTGTCGATCTTGAGCGTGTCGATCGGCAGGCGCTTGAGGTACACCAGCGAGGAATAGCCGGTGCCGAAATCGTCAATGGCCAGGCTGACGCCGAGCTTGCGCAGCTCATTGAGTACGTTCGTGGTCTGTTCGGCGTTCTGCATCACCATGGACTCGGTGACTTCCAGCTCGATGCGATTGCCGGGCACGCCCAGGTCCTGGATGAGATTGCGCAGGGTCTCGGGCAAGTTGCCGCGCAGCAGCTGCAGCACCGAGACGTTCACGCCGATGGCGATTTCATTCAAGCCGTGGCTGCGCCAGCGTTTCAGCGTCTGCAGCGCCTCGCTGAGCACCCAGTCGCCGATCTGCAGGATCAGGCCCGATTCTTCCGCCAGCGGGATGAACACCACCGGCGAGATCTCGCCCAGTTCGGCGCTGTGCCAGCGCAGCAGGGCCTCCACGCCGGTGATGCGGCCGTCGGCCAGCGCCATGCGCGGCTGGTAGACCAGCCGGAACTCACCGCGGTCCACCGCCTTGCGCAGCGAGGCCAGCACGGTGGCGCGCCGGCGCGATTCGGCGTCCATGGTTTCGTTGTAAATTTGATACGTGTTGCGGCCCTCGGCCTTGGCCTGGTACATCGCAGTGTCGGCGAACTTGAGCAGGTCGGTCGGCACCAGCGCATGGTCCGGGTACAGGCTGATGCCCAGCGAAGGCGTGATGCTGACGTCGTGGCGTTCGTCCACTTCCAGCGGCATCGAGAACGCGGTGAGGATTTCGCGCGCCATCCGTTCAACGGCTGGAATGGACTCCACGTCTTCCAGCACCACGGTGAATTCGTCACCGCCCAGCCGCGCTACGGTGTCGGACGCGCCCACGGTGGCCTGCAAGCGAGTGGCCGCGGCCTTGAGCAGGCGATCGCCGGCGGCGTGGCCCAGCGAGTCGTTGATGTCCTTGAAGCGGTCGAGGTCGAGGAACAGCACCGCTACCCGGGTTTCCTGGCGGCGGGCGCGAACAATCGCGCGGCCCAGGCGCTCGGACAGCAGCGCGCGATTCGGCAGGCCGGTGAGGGTGTCGTAGTTGGCCAGGTAGCGCAGTTCCTGCTCGGCGCGCTTCTTGTCGGTGATGTCGTTGACCACCGCGACGAAATGGCTGCGCAGGCCCATGCCATCGCGCACTTCGCTCATTTCGATCCAGCCCAGGAACTCCTCGCCGTCCTTGCGCTTTTGCCACATTTCGCCGGCCCAGTGGCCGGTGCGCTCGAGCACGTCGCGCACGCGGCGGTAGAACTCGGCGCTGTGCTGGCTCGAATCGAGCAGGCGGCTGTTCTGGCCGATCACTTCCTCTTCGCTGTAGCCGGTGATGCGCGAGAACGCCGGGTTCACCGAAATGAAGCGGAAGTCGAGGTCGATCACCGCCACCGCTTCACTCATGCTGCGCAGCACTTCCAGCGCCACCCGGCGCTCGCGCTCGGCGCGGCGGATGATGGTGATGTCGCGGGCGGTGCCGGCCATGCGCAGCGGGCTGCCGCTGCTGTCGCGTTCAACCACCTTGCCGCGCGAGCGCACCCAGACCCATTCGCTGCGCGCGTTGCGGATGCGATGTTCGGATTCGAAGACGTCGCTGTGGCCGACGATGTGTTCCTGCAGCAGCTTCTGCACCCGCGGCAGGTCCTCGGGGTGGATGGAGTGGGTGCGCCAGTCGTCGGTGCTCAGTTCTTCGCGGCTGCCCTGGCCCAGCAGTTGGTTGGCACCGAGGCGATACAGGCTGTTGTCGCGGATGTTCCAGTCCCAGAACTCGTCGCCCGAGCCCCACAGCGCCAGATTCAAGCGCTCCTCGCGCTCGCGGATTTCGCCCAGCAGCGAAGTTTCCTGAAGGCGGCGGTGACGCCAGACCCGCCAAAGCAGCCAGCTGAGGAACAGCGCCAGTGCAGCGAGTGCGCCCTGGACCAGCATGCCGGAACCAAGGGTCGTGCCGACGGTGGCCGCCGCGGCCGCAAAAGGCAGGCCAAGCGCCGCGGCTCCCAAGGCCAGAGGCCTGGTCGGGGCACGCATGGTCCAATTTCTAAACAGCGCCATTCGGCCCGGAGGTCCCCTGCTTGTATCCGTGCATTGGGCCAGTGTAGGGGGGCGCCAACATCGCCACAAGCGGCCCGGCCGGCCTTGCTAGAATGGGGTCATTCACACGGCGCCCCTTCCATGCCTGACGTCCTGCTGCCTACTTACGCCGAACTAGTCGCCGAACTCGCGGCCCTTGAGGCTGGCGTCGAGCCTGCCGACCTGCACGGCTCGCTGTGCGGCTATCTTTCCGGCGGCGGCAAGCACGACCGGCAGTCCTGGCTGGCGCAGGTGATGGCCGACCCGCTGCTGTCGCCCGCCGACGCCGAGGGCCCGCTGGACCGCCTGTACCTGGCCAGCACCCGGCAGCTGGAGTCGCCGGATTTCGAATTCGAGATGCTGCTGCCGCCCGACGAACTGCCGGTGAACGAGCGCGGCGACGGCCTGGTGGCCTGGTGCCAGGGCTTCCTGGGCGGCTTTGGCCTCGCAGCCGGCGCCAAGCCACCGCTGTCTGAGGAATCCGAGGAGGCCTTGGCCGACATCGCCCGCATCGCCGCCAGCGACCTGAGCTACGAAGACCCCGATGCCGACGAAGACGCGCTGGAAGAGGTGAGCGAATTCATCCGCGTGGCGGTGCTGCTGCTGCACAGCGACTGCGTGCTGGGTCCCCGGCATCGCCGCAAGCTCAACTGAGGCCGGCATGATCAAGCCGGCCGAGTTCGCCCGCCGCCGCAAGCAGCTGATGCGCATGGCCGACCAGGACGCCATCCTGGTGCTGCCCAGCGCGCCGGCGCGGGTGCGCAGCCACGACACCCACTATCCGTACCGCCAGGACAGCGACTTCTGGTATCTCAGCGGCTTTCCCGAGCCCGAGGCCGTGCTGGTGCTGGTGCCAGGGCGCAAACACGGCGAGACGCTGCTGTTCTGCCGCGAGCGCAACCCCGAACGAGAGGCCTGGGACGGCCCGCGCGCCGGCCCAGAGGGTGCCGTGGAGCGCTACGGCTGCGATGACGCCTATCCCATCGCCGATCTGGACGAAATCCTGCCGGGACTGCTCGAAGGCCGCTCTCGCGTCTACTACCACTTCGGTCGCGACACCGAGTTCGACCTCAAGCTCATCGGCTGGGTGAACCGGGTGCGTGCGCAGGTGCGGCACGGCGCGCAGCCGCCGCACGAATTCCTGGAGTTGGGCCACCTGCTGCACGAGCTGCGGCTGTTCAAGAGCCCGGCGGAGCTGAAGCTGATGCGCCAGTCCGCCCGCATCGCCTGCGAAGCGCAGCTGGCGGCGATGCGCGCCACCCGCGTCGGCGGCCGCGAGTACGAGGTGGAGGCGGCGCTGCAGTACACCTACCGCCGCAACGATGCCGTGGCGGCCTATGAGCCGATCGTCGGCGCCGGCGCCAATGGCTGCGTGCTGCACTACCGCGACAACAATGCGCTGCTGGCCGACGGCGACCTGCTGCTGTGCGACGCCGGCGCCGAATATGCGAACTACGCCTCCGACATCACCCGCACCTGGCCGGTGAACGGCCGCTACTCAGCCGAGCAGCGCGCACTGTATGACGTGGTGCTGGCGGCGCAGAAGGCCGCCTTGGCCAAGGCGCGGCCCGGCCAGCCCTGGATCGCCGGCCACGAAGCGGCGGTGGCCACCCTCACCGAGGGCCTGCTGTCGCTGGGCCTGCTCAAAGGCACGCTGAAGACGGCGCTGGCCACTGAGTCCTACAAGAAGTTCTACATGCACAAGACCGGCCACTGGTTGGGCCTGGACGTGCATGACGTGGGCGAATACAAACTGGCCGGCGACTTCCGCGAACTAGAGCCAGGCATGGTGTTCACCATCGAGCCCGGCCTGTACATTGCCCCGGGGACCAAGGGCGTGCCGGCGAAGTGGCAGGGCATCGGCATCCGCATCGAAGACGACGTGCTGGTGACCCCCGACGGCCATGAAGTGCTGACCGAGGCCGTCCCGCGCGAAGCGGAAGCCGTCGAGGCCGTGCTAGCCGCCCGCTGACACTCCCCTGTGCGAGGGACTTCCTGTGGGAGGGACTTCAGTGCCGGTGCTATTGGCCGAAGAGCATCGGGACTGAAGTGCCACCCACAATACATCCGGTGTGGGGGGGGG
>JANNQY010000122.1:0-2061 GCA_031400995.1 Lysobacteraceae bacterium | reverse complement strand
ACGCCGACGGCGAGCTGCTGATCGTGCCGCAGCAGGGCCGCCTGCGCATCGCCACCGAGCTGGGCGTGCTGGAGATTGAACCGCAGGAAATCGCGGTGATCCCGCGCGGAATCCGCTTCAGCGTGTCGCTACCAGATGGCGAAGCGCGCGGCTACGTTTGCGAGAACTTCGGCGCCATGCTGCAGCTGCCTGACCTGGGGCCGATTGGCAGCAACGGCCTGGCCAACGCTCGTGATTTCCTGGCGCCGGTGGCGGCCTATGAAGACCGGACGGGCGAGTTTGAGCTGGTGGCCAAGTTCCAGGGCGGCCTGTGGCGCGCGGACCTGGGCCACTGCCCGCTGGACGTGGTTGCCTGGCACGGCAACTATGCGCCCTGCAAATACGACTTGCGCCGCTTCAACACCCTCGGCTCGATCAGCTACGACCACCCCGACCCGAGCATCTTCCTGGTGCTGCATTCGCCCAGCGACAGCGCCGGCGTGAGCAACCTGGATTTCGTGATCTTCCCGCCGCGCTGGCTGGTGGCCCAGGATACGTTCCGGCCGCCGTGGTTCCACCGCAACATCGCCAGCGAGTTCATGGGCCTGGTGCACGGCGCCTACGACGCCAAGGCCGCGGGCTTCGTGCCGGGCGGGGCGTCGCTGCACAATTCGATGAGTGGGCACGGCCCGGACGCGGTGACGTTCGACAAGGCCACCAAGGCGGACCTCGCCAAGCCCGACGTCATCAAGGACACGATGGCCTTCATGTTCGAAACGCGCCACGTGCTGCGGCCCACTGTGCAGGCGCTGGACGCGCCGCAGCGGCAGGCCGACTATCAGCAGTGTTGGCAGGGCCTGGCCCGCCATTTCACCCCGGACCAACGCTGATGCACCGACTGATGGAAAAAGAATGAAGCTTGGATCCCTCAAGGAAGGCGGCCGCGACGGCACGCTGGTTGTTGTCTCGAAGGACCTCACCCGCGCCGTGCGCGTGCCCGGCATTGCACCCACGCTGCAGCGCGCGCTGGAAGACTGGTCCAACGCCGCGCCGCGCTTGAACGGCGTGTACGAGGTGCTGGAGCAGAGTTCGGCGCAGACCATCAACGGCGAATCCGTGTTCGCAGTGGACTTCGCCGCGTTCGCGGCGCCGCTGCCGCGCGCATTCGAGTTCGTGGACGGCAGCGCCTACCTGCCGCACGTGGCGCGCGTGCGCAAGGCGCGCGGCGCTGACGTGCCCGAGAGCTTCTACACCGATCCGCTGATGTACCAGGGCGTGAGCGCTGGCTTTTACGGCCCGCGCGATCCGGTGCGGGTGGCCGACGAGGCGCAGGGCATCGACCTGGAGGCCGAAGTGCTGGTGGTCACCGACGACGTGCCGCAGGGCGCCAGCGCCGCGCAGGCGGCCGGACACATCCAGCTGGTGGGCCTGATCAATGACGTTTCGCTGCGCAACCTGATCCCGGGCGAACTGGCGAAGGGTTTCGGCTTCCTGCAGTCCAAGCCGCGCTCGGCGCTGAGCCCGGTGTTCGTCACCCCGGATGAACTGGGCGAGGCCTGGCAGGGCAACAAGGTGCACCTGCCGCTGCTGACCCACATCAACGGCAAGTGGTTCGGCGCGCCCGAGGCGGGCGTGGACATGCAGTTCGATTTCGCCCAGCTCATTGCCCATGCGGCCAAGACCCGGCCGCTGTCGGCCGGCACGCTGGTGGGCTCGGGCACGGTGGCCAACGAAGACACCTCGCTGGGCGCTTCGTGCTTCGCCGAATTGCGCACGGTGGAAACCCTGCGCGACGGCAAGCCCAGCACGCCCTTCATGAGCTTCGGCGACACCGTGCGCATCGAGATGCTGGACCGCGCCGGCGCCAGCATCTTCGGCGCCATAGAACAACGCATCACCCCCGCCTGATCTCCCTGTAGGAGGGACTTCAGTCCCGATGCTCTTGTGCGAGGAGCATCGGGACTGAAGTCCCTCCTACAGGGGCTGGGGCATCGGGACTGAAGTCCCTCCTACAGGGGTCAGGTGGGGGTGATGCGTTGTTCTATGGCGCCGAAGATGCTGGCGCCGGCGCGGTCCAGCATC
>JANNQY010000121.1:0-7917 GCA_031400995.1 Lysobacteraceae bacterium | reverse complement strand
TCCGCCAGCCGCGCCAGCGTGTCGCGCTCCACGTAGGCGTCGGGGTTCACGAAGGCCACCCAAGGCTGGGCGATCGCGGTGGCGCCCTGGTTGCAGGCGGCCGCAAAGCCGCGGTTATCGTCATTGCGCACCAGGCTCAGGCGCGAATCACGCTGGGCCATGCGCGCCACGCGCTCGGCGGTGTCATCGGGCGATGCGTTGTCTATCACCACCACGCGGGCCACGCCGCGCGCAGCCAGCAGGCGGAACAGGCTGGCCTCGATGGTGGTGGCGCTGGCGTAGCTGACCACCACCACGCCGATGTCGCTGGCGTGCTCGATGGCACCGGACGCCGGGGGCAGCGCGGCGCTCACCCGGCGGCCCGAAGGCGCGCCAGCTCCGCCTCGAGATGGGCGATGTACTTGGTCGCGGCAATGTAGTTGGCCACTACGCCACGGTAGTCCGAGTACACGCTCTCCAGGGCGTCGCCAAACAGCGACAGCGCCGGCAGCACCGCCAGCGCCGCCGCATCGCGGGCGCAGGCTGCCACGAAATAAAGAGGCGCGTGGCCGATGCCGTCGTTCACATCGCCGTCGGCGGCCTCGGTGCACGCCTGTGCGCCCGTCCCCTGCCCGTCCAGCGACCACAGCACCGATTGGAACAGGTTCCTCTGGCCGAACAGCCGGCGCGCCGGGAAGCGCGCGTCCAACAGTGCCTCGAACTCTGGCCGGTAAAGCTCCCGCACATGGTGCGGGTTCACCACGCCGGTGAGGTCGGTGGCGGTGTGCTTGTCCGGCGTGGACACCAGCAGCAGCCCGCCGGGCGCGAGCAGGCGGGCGAAGCCGTCGAGCATCCGCTCCTGCGCCTGCACGTGTTCAAGGGTCTCAAAGCTCACGATAAGGTCGAAACTGGCGTCCGCGTAAGCGTCCAGCGCGGTCACATCGGCCGTCGCGAACGCCAGCCCGGCCATGCCGCCATAGCGCTCGCGCGCATGCGCCACGGCATCGGCGCCGATGTCCAGGCCCAGCACCTCGCCACCGGCGCGCGCCAGCAGTGCGCTGCCGTAGCCTTCGCCGCAGGCGGCGTCCAGCACGCGGCGTCCAGGCGCCAAGGCGCGCGCGAACGCGTAGCGGTGCCAGTGCTCGGTGGCGATTTCCAGCCGGCATTCGGGTGTGAAGCGCTCGCCGGTGAAGGGAAGGACAGATTCGGACATGGGTAAATGCTAGCCGAACAGGTCACGCTGCGGGCCGGCCGCAGACAGCATTTGCAGCTGCTCGAGCAGGGCGGCGCGCCGCGGCGCCAGCGGGTCGGCCATGATGAATCGGGCGACGCGCTCGTTGTAGTCGGGCCAGCGGGCCAGCAGGCGCTCCAGGTTCTCGCCGCCCGGCCCCAGGCCCATCGGGCCGAACGAGGCGCCGCCCTGGTGCACCACGTAGGCGGTGTCGCACAGCACGTTGCGCCAGCCCATCGCCGCGGCGCGCCGGCACCAGTCGTTCTCCTCGCCGTAGCCCATGCCGAAGGTTTGCGCGTCGAAGGTGCCCAGCTGGCGCAGCGCGGCCCGGCGCATGAACATGCAAAAGCCCACCGCGGTGGGCAGCTCGGGATAGTGCGGCGCCAGCCCGGCCGCGGCTTGGGCCAGCGCCTCGGCGTCCTGCGGCGGCGGATTGTTCTCGCAGAAGCGCGGGAATGAGCAGATCTCGGCGTTGTTCGACCACGGCGTGATGCTGGCGATGTGGACATCGCTGGCGGCGCAGCGGGCGATCTGCTGCAGCCAGCCGGCGGTAGTGACGGTGTCGGAGTTGAGCAGCACCACGTCGGCATCGCCGGTTTCGCTGAACGCGGCGTTGCAGTTGGCCGGAAACCCCAAGTTACGCTCGCGCCGGACATGACGGGCCGCCAGCCGGGTCCGCCCGCACCAGGACGCCAGCAGCTGCGCCACGCGCGGGTCGCTGGAGGCGTCATCCGCGAGCAGCACGGCCGTGCCCGGCGGCAGGCTGCGGTCGAGCGCAGCCAAGCAGGCGTCGAGCGGCTCGAACGCGTTGTAGACCGGCACCACAACGCAGGGCAGCGGATTCATTCGCCGGGCTCAAGCCAACGGTGCGGTAGCTGCACCAGCCCGTACTCGCGCATGCCGCCAGTGACGGTGACCTCGCGATCGAGCGTGTCGAAGGCGCGCAGCCCCTGGGCGTCGAGCGCACTGGTGCGCAGGCGGTAGCTCCCGGGCAGCAGCGTGATCGGCTCGAAGCGCAGCCGGAAGCGGAAGCGGCCGTCCCCCAGCGACTCGGCCGGCACGCGGTCCATCTCGGAGCTCACGCCATACACCGGCGTGCCGTCGGCTCGCACCCAGCCGTTGAGCATCACCGGCGGCGGCCCGTCGCGGCTGTACAGCACGACGTCCTGCTGCACCGCGCCGCCGCTGGCGACGCGCACTTCACCCTGTCCGTCCTGGCCGTTGACCAGCACCGATAGCACCGAGAACTCGCGCTGCCCGGACGCGTGCTCTGCCGCGCCGGCGCCGGCCTGGCGTGCCTCCTGCGCAGCCAGGTAGCGCTGGCTGACCTCGAACACATCGCCGTGGGCAGCGACGGTGCCGTGATCGAGCCACAGCGCGCGCCGGCAAAGCTTTTGCACGTGGTACATGCTGTGCGAGACCAGCAGCAGGGTGCCGCCGCTGGCCAGGTAATCGTCCAGCCAGCGGATGCACTTGCGCTGGAAATTCTCGTCGCCCACTGCCAGCACTTCGTCGGTGATCAGCAGCGCCGGCCGCACCGCGGCGATCACCGCGAAGCCCAGGCGCACCACCATGCCCGAGGAGTAGTGCTTCACCGGCTCGTCCAGGTAGGCTCCGATGTCAGCGAACGCCTCGATCTCGGGCATCTTGCGCGCCAGCTGCGCCGCGTCCATGCCGTGCAGGGCGGCCGACAGCCTGACGTTGTCGCGGCCGCTGAGTTCGGGGTGGAAACCCGAGCCCAGCTCCAGCAGCGCGCCAATGCTGCCGCGGGTATGGACCTGGCCGGCGCTGGGCGTGAGCACGCCGGTCACCAGTTTGAGCAGGGTGGACTTGCCGGCGCCGTTCTCGCCGATGATGGCCAGCGATTCGCCCGGCTGCACTTGGAAACTCACGTCCTCGAGCACGCTAACCACGCGCCGCGCCGGCCGCCCGCGCAGCACGTCCCAGAGCGCGCTGATGCGGTCGCCGCTGTGGCCCAGCACCGGGTAGCGCTTGCCCAGTCCCACCGCCTGCACCAGCGGCTCACCGCTCACAGGAAATCCTCCAGGTGGCTACGCGCGCGGCGGAACAGCGCGTTCGCCAGCAGCAGCAGGCCCACGCCCACCGCCAGGCTCAAGCCCAGCGCAGGCCAATCCACCACTCCGCCGGAAAGTGCGGCGCGCACGGTTTCCACAGGCGCCACCAGCGGGTTCAGGGCCAACCAGCGGGCTGCGCCGGAAGGCATCAGGCTTCGGTCGTAAAGCACCGGCGTCAGGAAAAAACCCAGTACCAGCAGTTGCCCCACCAGCGTGGCGATATCGCGCAGGAACACCTGCAGCACCGCCAGCAGCCGCGCCGCCGCCACCGCATACACCGCCACCACGGCCAGCCCCGCCAGCGCCGCCGGCACGCCGCGCGGGCTCAGGCCCACGCCAAACGCCAGCAGGGTGGCGATGACGGCGACAAAGCCGGCCAGGTCCAGCACCAGGCTGGCGGCCACGCGCGCGTCCACGTAAAGCGCATGCGGCACGGCGACCTTGCCGATCAGGGCGGCGTTGTCGGTGAGCGCGGTGACGCCTCGATTGGCGGCATTGGCGAACAGGTTCCAGGGCCACAGCCCCAGCGCCAGGAATGCGGCATACGGCAAGTCGCCGCCGTGCGCGCGTGCGGGCAACAGCTGGCCAAACACCCAGGCCAGCACCGCCAGCTGCAGCAGCGGCAGGATCAGCAGCCAGGCGACGCCCAGCAGGCTGCCTCGGTAGCGCTCCTCAAGCTCGCGCCGCAGCAGCTCGCGAAAGACAGCGCGGACGGCCGGCACCATGTCAGTTCGCGTCGGGGTCCGGTTCGGCCAGGCGCAGCGCCTCGGCTGCGGCCTCGGCAGCAGCCTTGTCGCGCAGCGGGTCCAGCGCGCGGAAGCGCTCGCCGTATTCGTCGGTGAGCTTGCGCGCCTCGGCGGGATCGCGGATCACCCGCGGCGTGACCAGGATGATCACTTCCGAGCGGTCCGAAGTCTTGCTGCGCGTGCCGAACAGGCCGCCGACCACCGGCAGACGCGAGAGTCCGGGCACGCCGCGCCCGCCCACGGTGCTGCCTTCGGTGACCAGGCCCGCCAGCATCACCGTCTCGCCGCTCTTGATGGCGGCCTCGGTGATCAGGCTGCGCTTGTTGATGGGGACGTTGCCGGTGGGGTCGTTGGCGGCCGGCGGGCCCGGCGAGCTCACCTCCTGCTCGATCTCCATGAACACGGTGCCGTCGCGACTGATCCGCGGCGTCACCGTCAGGATGACGCCGGTGTCGAGGTACTGCACCTGGGTGAAGGTGCCGTTGCCGGTGCCCGGCTGTTCACCGTTGATGGGATTGAAACTGGTGCTGGTGACCGGAATCTTGGTGCCCACGTTAAGCTGCGCCTCGGCGTTGTTGCGCACCACCACCGAGGGCGTGGACAGCAGGCGCACGTCGGACACTTCGTCCAGCGCGGTGATGATGGCGGCGGCATTGCGACCCAGGAAGGTCCAGCCCACGCCCTCCGAACCGATGCTGCCGGCGATGGTGCCCCAGATAGTGCGGCCTTCGGCGCTGGGCAGGCCGGCCTCGTCCACCACCGCATTCTCGAAGTACCAGTTGACGCCGTAGCTCAGTTCGCCCGACAGCTGCACTTCCACCACCTGGGCTTCGATGTGCACCTGCAGCGGCATGGTGTCCAGGCGCTCGATGGCGCGGCGGATGGACTCCCACTGCGTCGACGTGGCCCGCACCAGCAGCGCGTTGCTCTGTTCCACCGCACTGATCGAGACGTCGCTGGAGTCGCCCAGCGCGATGCCGTCGCCGGCGCTGTTGGGGGCCGATGGCGCGGTGCGCGCCTTGGCATCGACGGCATCCGGGGCCGGCGTGTCGGTGGTGCGGATCTGCACCGAGTCCAGGCCCGGCATCAACGAAGGCGATCCGCCGCCGCTGCGGGGCGACTCACTGGCGCTGGATCCACCAAAGACCTGGTTGAGCTGGTCGGCCAAGTCCACGGCCTTCATATAAAGCACTTCGTAGGTGTACAGCCGCGCGCCGTCGCCGCCGCCGGCGTCCAGGCGCTCGATCCAGGTCTGCGCTTCGCGCAGGTAGCGCGCCTGCGGGGTGATCACCAACACCGCGTTCTGGCCTTCCAGCGGCATGAAGCGGAACAGGCCGGAGACCGGCGTGCTGCCGCCTTCGCCGAATATCGCATTCAGCTCATCCACGATCTTGGAGGCCTCGGCCGACTGCAGCGGGAACACGCCCACCGACATGCCCGCCAGCCAGTCCACATCGAAGATTTCCACCGTGCGCAGGTAGTTTTGTAGTTCGCTGCGGGTGCCGGCCAGCACGATGAGGTTGCGGGAGCCGTCGATGCTGACCACGGCATTGGGCCGGGCGTAGGGCTCAAGCAGTTTTTTCATCTCGGCCGCCGAGATGTACTGCAGTGGCACCGCGCGCACCTCGTAGCCGCGGGCGTCGGCGACGCCGCCGGTGCGCGGCGAAAGATTGCCGGCGATGGCCTGGTCGGTGGGCAGCACGCTGTAGCGGCCGTCGGACCACACCAGGCGCGCGTTGTTCCAGCCCAGCACCATTTCCAGCAGGCTCAAGGCCTGCGCGGCGTTCACCGGGCGCGGAGTGGACAGCGTCACCTGGCCCTGCACGTTGGGCGCGATGACGTAGTTCTGCTGCAGCAGGTCGCCCAGGATGGCTTTCACCACCGCGTGCACTGACTCGCCCTCGAAGTTGAACGTGGCCTCGCCGGTGGCGTCCAGCACCGGTAGCGGGGCCGCGGCCACGCGCTGGTTGATCACCATGCCGGTGCCGGGCGTGAGCTGGGGGCCGCCAGCGGCAGAGGCCGGCGCGGTGCCGGCCGGCGCCGCGGTGGGCTCGGTGGCTTCAGGAGCACCCGCGAGGGGATCGTCGCCGCTGCGGATCTGTGGCACTGGCGCGGTGACACAGCCGGTCAAAAACACCAGCAGGGCCAAGACCAACAGGTACGCTGCGGAGGAACGTGTATTCATCGGGTCACTTTACCTGTTGGCCCTTTCCTGTGCCGCTTGCTCTGCCGCCGCCTCGGCCGCGCGCATCGCGCGCCGCGCTTCGATGCGGCGACGGATGGCCTCCACCTGATCTTCCGGAGTCACCTGAGCCACGGTTGGCGCCGAAGGGGTCGAGCCGCTGTCAGCGGTCACTTGCCCTGGCGCAGGCGCCACGGCAGGCTCGCTCGCCGGTCCCGCCACCAACGCGGCGCCCGCCGGCGCCGAAGCGGAACGAGGTGCCGACTGCACCGTGGGCGGCGCCCCGCCGGTGCCGTCGAACACGCGCAGCGCCAGCTCACGCCGGCCTTCGGGGCCATCAAAGACCGCCATCCGCGGCTGCAGTTCCACCAATCGCCAAGCGGTGCCGTCCACCAAATCCCCCAGTCGAACGCGCCGGCTGCGAGCGTCCTTACGATCCTGCAGGATGGCCATTTTCAATTCACCCACCAGCAGCACGCTGGTCAGTTCCGCCTCGAAAGGCTCCTGCTCGGGCCCCGCGCTCTCGGTGATCGGCACCGGACGGCGGTCGGCGCTGAGCAACGGCCGGTTGCCCACGTCCAGATAATCCGAGGCCGGGCCCAGACGCGAGCCGCCTGCTTCCAGCCGCACCGTGGGCAAGGCCGGCATCAGCGCCGCGTTGCCAGGGTGCAGCCCCACGCGGCCGCCCAGGCCGGCCACCGCCAGCAGCACCAAGCCCAGCGACCACAGCGCCAGCGCTGCAAGCAGGGCCCCCGTCGGCCGCAGGGCGCTAATCATCCACCGGCTCCTTGGGCGTCTTGAGGTAGCCGTAAAGGTCGAAGCCCACGTCCACCCCGCCGCCTTCGAGGCCCACGCCCAGGTAGCTGCGCCGCGACAGCAGGTCCAGGTTGTCCACAAAAAGCTGCGGACTGCCGCTCTCGAGTGCATGCAGCACCGCGCCCAGCTCGGCCATGCCGCAGCGCAGGCGCACCTGCACGGTGGCGCGCTCGAACGGATCGTCGCTGCTCACGTCGGCCGGTGTGCGCGCCGCCAGCTGGCAGCGCGCCGGCTGCGGGCTGGCCGCGGCGATCACCGACTCCAGCCGCTGCACCAGCGCTGCGGTCGCCAGCTCCTTGTTGGTCTCGGGCAGGAAGCCGGGGTTGCCGGCCTCGAATTCGCGCACGCGCGCCAGCGCGGCCTCCAGCTCCGGGCGCTGGGCGATTTCCATGCGCAGCGCCAGCTCTTCGTTGCGCAACTTCGCAATCTCATCGCCCATGGCCAGCATCGGCGCGGTCCACCACCAGTGCAGCAGCAGCAAATAGGCCAGCGCTGCGAGCGCCGCCAGCAGTGCCAGCACGCGCACGCGCTCAGGGACCGGGCGCATCGGCAGCCTCCGTCTCGGCCCGCAGTTTGAGGCGTGCGGTGAGCGTGAAGCGGTCGCGCCCGGCGCGCGGGTCCGACTGCACCGCGCCCGACAGCGCCGGCTGCTCCAGCAGCGGCGATTCCTGCAGCAGGCCCACCAGCGCCGGCGCGGCGCTGCTCAGGCCCACCATCACCACGGTGTCGTCGTTTACCGTGAGTTTGTCCAGCGTGGTGTCGTCGGGAATGCGCTGGGTGAGTTCGTTGACAATCTCGAGCATGGTCGGGCGGCTGGCGCGCCGCGTGGCCAGGAAATTGGCGGCCTGCGCCGAGGTCTGCAGCTGGTTGCGCAGCAGGCGCGCCTCG
>JANNQY010000120.1:0-1767 GCA_031400995.1 Lysobacteraceae bacterium | reverse complement strand
CGGCTTGCCGTCACGCATCAGCGGGCACAGCAGCATGCTGCGGTAGCCGCGATGGCGTGCAACGTTGCGCGCCACGGCGGACGCCTGGGTCTCGTCCTCGGTATCGGTGACGCGCACCACCGCACCCTCACGCAAGGCCGCGGCCTGCACAAAGCTGGCCAGCGGCCTTGGGAACGATGCCTTCAACGCTTCGTCCGACTCCGGATTGACGAGCGTGAACGCCGCCAGATGCATCGTGTCGTCGATGATGCGCAAGACCACCGTCGAGAAGCCGCCGATGAGGCGGTTCGAACTGCTGGCGATGGCCTCGAACACCGGCTGCACGTCCGACGGCGAAGCTGCGATGACCTTCAGGATCTCGGCGGTGGCCGTCTGCCGTTCCAGCGCCTCGTTGGTTTCGCGGAACATGCGTGCGTTCTGGATTGCGATCACCGCCTGGTCGGCGAAGGCCTTAAGCAGGTCCTGCTCCTTCTCGGTGAAGCCGCCCAGCGCCGGGCGCAGCAGGACGAGGGCGCCAACGCCGTGCCCGCCCTGCAGCAGCGGCGCCATCATCTGCGAGTAGTTGAGACCGTTGGCTAGTGCCACCGCGCGCACGCCGGCCGGCACATCGGCGCCATGCAGCACATCAGGAAAATTGAGCACACGCCCCGAGGCAATCGCCGCGGCCGTGCCGGTGCCGGCCAGCGGCATCGGGAAGGCAGTTTGCGCCCTTTGCTGTGCCACGGCGAGGTCCGCGTCAGTCCAGCCCGGCGGCGCGTCGGGTGCGGCCACCGCGCGCGAGGCTCCGCGGTGCAGCAGCCCGTCCTCGCCGATCAGCAACACGCTCATGGCCCGCGCATCGAACAGGTGGCCGCAGATCTCCAGGATCTTGTCGAGCACCGGCTGCGCATCGGCCACTGAAGCGCTGATGACCTGCAGCACCTCGGTGGTGGCCGCCTGTGCTGCCCGGGCAACTGCCACTTCGGCCAAGGACGCCAGAGTACGCTTCGCTTCGGAGGCGAGTTCGTCGCGATGAACCAGCACCGCAGCCGCCACCGAGGCCAGCATCGCCAGCAGGCCACGCTCGGCGTCCTCGAAGCGGCCATGCGCGCATTCGATATCGGCATACAGGCAGCCCAGCGGGCCGTGGGGCGCCAGCAGCGGCGCCACCAGGCAGCTGCGTTGGTCGATCAGTGCTGCACCTTCGGGGCCGTGGCGCACGCGGCTGGCGCCGCTGTCCAGGGCTTCGGCCAGCCAGGGCGCAACGGCCTGCAGCAGGCCCTCGGCGCTTTCGCCGGCGGGCAGCGTCGATCCAGCGACGCGCGGCGCTGCCTTGTCGGGCTGCAGCACCAGCAGCACACGCTGCGCGCCCAGCAGCCGGGCGGCTTCGGTGACGATGGCGCCATGCAGCGCCGCCTCGTTCTTCAGCTTGCTCAAGCGCAGTGGCAACTGCGCCAGACGGTCGAGCCGCGAGGGCGCCCGGGCCCGTGTCGTTGTCGATCTAGTTTTCATCGCGGGCCTTCGCCAGGTTTAGTGCTTGCACCAGCGCATCCACCCGGATCGGCTTGGTCACGTAGTCGTCCATGCCGGCGGCGAGGCATTCCTCGCGGTCGCCCTGCATGGCGTTGGCGGTCATGGCGACGATGCGCGGGCGTTCGTTCGGTGGCCACTTTGCCGTGATGCGGCGGCTGGCCTCCAGCCCATCCATCTCCGGCATCTGCACGTCCATCAGCACCACGTCGTAGGTCTGCCGCTCGACGCTCTCGATCGCCTCGATGCCGTTGCCGG
>JANNQY010000119.1:0-13876 GCA_031400995.1 Lysobacteraceae bacterium | reverse complement strand
TGATCAGGGACGCCGCCATGTTGCTGAACATCGCATCGCGATGGGCACTGTTACGGCTGAGTTGGCGTCCAGAATTCCGATGGCGCATGGTCGTGGTTCCTTAGTGAATTACCGGGCTCAGCCCAGCATGCCCTGCTGCAGCCCGGCCGGCGGCCAGTTCTCCAGCTTCATGCCGAGGGAAAGGCCGCGCTTTGCCAGCACTTCCTTGATCTCGGTGAGCGACTTCTTGCCCAGGTTCGGGGTCTTGAGCAGCTCGACCTCCGTGCGCTGGATCAGGTCGCCGATGTAGTAGATGTTCTCGGCCTTGAGGCAATTGGCCGAACGAACCGTCAGCTCAAGGTCATCGATCGGGCGCAGCAGCACCGGATCAATGCCCGTGGCGGACGGCTTGGCGGCGCTGCGATCACGCTGCGTGAAGTCGCCGAACACCGACAGCTGGTCGGTGAGGATATCGGCGGCGGTACGGATGGCGTCCTCGGCGTCGATGGTGCCGTTGGTCTCGATCTCGAGGACCAGCTTGTCCAGGTCGGTGCGCTGCTCGACGCGGGCGGATTCAACCGCATACGCCACGCGACGGACCGGCGAGAACGTGGCGTCCAGCACCAGGCGACCGATGGCACGGGACTCTTCGTCCGGGCGGCGGCGATCGGCGGCCGGCTGGTAGCCGAAACCGCGCTCGATCTTCAGGCGCATGTTCAGCGCCGTATCCTTGGTGAGGTGCGCGATCACGTGCTCGGGATTCAGGATCTCCACGTTGTGGTCGACCTTGATGTCGGCGGCGGTGACGATACCCGGGCCCTTTTTCTGCAGCGTCAGCGTGGTCTGGTCCACGTTGTGCATGCGGATGGCCACGTCCTTGAGGTTGAGCAGGACTTCAAGCACGTCCTCCTGCAGCCCTTCGACGGTGGTGTACTCGTGCAGCACGCCGTCAATCTCGACTTCCGTGATGGCAAAGCCGGGGATCGAAGACAGCAGCACGCGGCGCAGGGCATTGCCCAGCGTGTGGCCATAGCCACGCTCAAGCGGCTCGATCACCACTTTCGCGCGGTTGGAGCCGAGACGTTCAATGTGCGGGCCGCGCGGACGCAGCACCTGGGTTGCGGTAACCGTCATGGTCAAGGTGTCTCCTGGGAGGATTACTTCGAGTACAACTCGACGATCAGCGCTTCATTGATATCCGAGGGCAGGTCGGCGCGATCCGGGACGGCTTTGAAAACGCCGGCGAACTTCTTCGCGTCGACTTCGCACCAGCTCGGGACCAGGTCCATCTGCTGGGAGAGGTTGAGTGCTTCCTGCACGTTGAGGTGCTTCTGCGCGCGCTCCGACAGCTCGATGCTGTCGCCAGCCTTGACCTGGAAGGAAGGCAGGTTCACCGACTTGCCGTTCACCAGCACGCCCTTGTGGGACACCAGCTGGCGAGCCTGCGGCCGGGTCACGGCGAAGCCCATGCGGTAGACGACGTTGTCCAGGCGCTGCTCGAGCATCTGCAGCAGGGTTTCGCCGGTGTTGCCCTTCTTGCGCGAAGCCTTGGTGTAGTACGAGCGGAATTGGCGCTCGAGCAGGCCGTAGATGCGCTTGACCTTCTGCTTCTCGCGAAGCTGGGTGGCGTAATCAGACAGCTTGCCTTTGCGGGCAACGGCGCCGTGCTGGCCGGGCTTTTGCTCCAGCTTGCACTTGGAATCGATCGCGCGCGCGGGGCTCTTGAGGCTGAGATCAGCGCCTTCGCGGCGGGCGAGCTTACAGGTGGGACCAATGTAACGAGCCATTTTTTAGTCTCCAGTTCCCGTTAGACGCGGCGCTTTTTCGGCGGCCGGCACCCGTTGTGCGGGATTGGGGTAACGTCGATGATGTTGACGATCTTGTAGCCGACCGCGTTCAGGGAACGCACGGCCGACTCTCGGCCCGGGCCGGGGCCCTTGATCCGCACTTCCAGCGTTTTCACACCGTAGTCGAGAGCAGCCTTGCCGGCCTTCTCGGCGGCCACCTGGGCAGCGAACGGCGTGGACTTGCGGGAGCCGCGGAAACCCGCGCCGCCCGAAGTAGCCCACGACAGCGCATTGCCCTGGCGGTCGGTGATGGTAACGATGGTGTTATTGAAAGAAGCTTGGACATGGGCGATACCGTCGGTGACGATCCGCTTGATCTTCTTCTTGGTCTTGACTGCCGGCTTATTCATTGGGCCAGGTCCTTACTTCTTGATGGCTTTGCGCGGACCCTTGCGGGTACGGGCGTTGGTCCGGGTACGCTGACCGCGCATCGGCAGGCCGCGACGATGACGCAGGCCGCGGTAGCAGCCCAGGTCCATCAGACGCTTGATCGACATGCCGACCTCGCGCCGGAGATCACCCTCGACGGTGTACTTGGCCACTTCGGCGCGGATGCGCTCGATTTCAGGCTCGGACAAATCACGGATCTTGGTGGCCGAAGCCACGCCAGCCGCGTTGCAAACAAGCTTCGACCGGGTACGGCCGATGCCAAAGATACTCTGTAGGCCTACCCAGACGTGCTTCTGGACAGGCAGGTTGACACCCGCAATGCGCGCCATCAGGCGTTCTCCAAACAATATTGAGCGCAGTGAATCGAAAAGTATATCAGGGCTTGGGGTTTATTTGTAGCCCCCCGGATCCAAAGATCCGGGAAGCCCGGCATGGGGAGTGTGCCCATGCTCCGGCGACAAACTGGTCCTGCCCTCCCCCGTACCGGGTTAAGGCGCCCCGCGCTACTCCAGCGCAGGGACAGGATCCAGCTTATCCGCGCGCCAAGCCGCCGCGCGGACCGCCCATCGTTGGTGTCAGCTGCGGCTCAGGCCGCGGCTACCACCTTTCAAATTTGCCTTCTTCATCAGGCCCTCGTACTGATGCGACATCAAGTGGGCCTGAATCTGGGCGGTGAAATCCATCACCACCACCACAACGATCAGCAGCGACGTGCCGCCGAAATTGAACGGAACCGCCCAGAACGCCCGGATGAATTCAGGCATCAAGCAAACCAGCACCAGGTACAGCGCGCCGATCAGGGTGAGGCGGGTCAGCACGCCATCGATGTAGTCAGCGGTAGCCTTGCCGGGACGGATGCCCGGCACCAAGGCGCCGGACTTCTTGAGGTTGTCGGCGGTTTCCTGCGAATTGAACACCAAGGCGGTGTAGAAGAACGCAAAGCCGATGATCATGGCGCCGTAAAGCAGCATGTGCAGCGGCTCGCTGGGCGCAAGCGCCTGGCTGAGGTTCTGCAGGCCCGCCATCAGCTGGTCGCGCCAACCCTCGCCCGTGGGAGCGCTGGACTGACCGAACCACTGCGACATAGTCGCCGGGAACATGATCAGGCTGGAGGCAAAAATAGGCGGAATCACGCCAGCCATGTTGAGCTTGAGCGGCAGGTGCGAGCTCTGGTTCATGTAGGCCTGGCGGCCGCCCTGGCGGCGGGCGTAGTTCACCGTGATGCGGCGCTGGCCGCGCTCCATGAAGACCACGAAGTAGGTCACGCCGATCACCAAGGCCAGGATGACCAAGATGGCGAAGGGGCTGATTTCTCCGTTGGTCACCTGCTGCAGCGTGCTAAGTGCCGCACCCGGCAGGCTGGCGACGATACCGGCAAAGATGATCAGCGAAATGCCGTTGCCGATGCCGCGCTCCGTGATCTGCTCGCCCAGCCACATAAGGAAGATGGTGCCGGCGGTGAGTGCGACGATGGCGGTGAGCACGAAGCCCGGGCCCGGCGCATACACCACCGGGATTCCGGCGCCGGCGCTCTGGCCCTGAAGCATGCTGGCGATGCTGCCGGCTTGGATGACGGCCAGCACCACGGCGCCAATACGCGAGTATTGGGTCAGCTTGCGACGGCCGCTCTCGCCTTCCTTGCGCATTGCCTTCCACGGCTCATAGATCTGGCCCATGAGCTGCACGATGATGGAAGCCGAGATGTAGGGAACTACGTTCAGCGCAAACAGGCTGAAGCGATTCAGGGCGCCGCCGGAGAACATGTTGAACATGTCCACGATGGTGCCCTGCTGCTGCTCCATCAAGCGCAGCATGGCCGCAGGGTCGATTCCCGGCACCGGGATGTAGCTACCGATGCGGTACACGATCAACGCCAGGACCACGAAGATCAGGCGTTGGCGCAGCTCGGTGAATTTACCGAGCCCACCCAGGGCACTTGCTGCGGAAGAGGACTGCGTCAAGACCTTACTCCGTCACGCTGCCGCCGGCGGCTTCGATCGCGGCCTTGGCGCCCACGGTCGTCAGCACGCCCTTGAGCGTGAACTTCTTGGTCAGCTCGCCCTTCTTGACGATCTTGGCCTGCTTGGCGTTGGCCGGAACCAGCTTGGCAGCTCGCAGCACGGCGAAGTCGATTTCACCGGCTTCGAGCTTGTCGAGCTGGTAGAGCAGCACTTCGGCAGTGTCGTTCTTGAGCTTGGAGCGGAAGCCGACCTTGGGCAAACGCTTGTAAATGGGCATCTGGCCGCCTTCGAAACCGGCCTTGATCTTGCCCTTGCCCGAACGCGCGAACGAGCCCTTGTGGCCGCGACCCGCGGTCTTGCCGAGGCCGGAGCCGATGCCGCGACCCACGCGGACGCGGTCCTTGCGGGCGCCGTCGGCAGGCTTGAGAGTATTGAGCTTCATATGGATTCTCCTTGGGGCGGTCAGGCTTCGACGCGCACCAGGTAGTGCACTTGGTTAATCAGGCCGCGAACGGACGGAGAGTCCTTGAGTTCGCGGACGTCATTGATCTTGCCCAGGCCCAGCGCCTTCACCGACAGGCGGTGACGCTTCTGGCAGCCGCGCAGGCCCTTGACCAGGCGGACTTTTACGGTCTTGTCAGCCATTGAGGATCTCCTCGAGCTTCTTACCGCGCTTGGCGGCAATGCGGGCCGGCGACTGGATGTCGGTGAGGCCCTTGACGGTGGCGCGCACCAGATTGATGGGGTTGCGCGAACCGACGGCCTTGGCCAGCACGTTCTTCACACCCACGGCTTCCAGCACGGCGCGCATGGCGCCGCCGGCGATCACGCCGGTACCTTCCGAGGCGGGCTGCATGAACACGCGGGCGGCGCCGTGGCCGGCCTTGATCGGGTGCCACAGGGTGCCGTCGTTGAGATCGACCTGGACCATGGCCTTGCGGGCATATTCCATCGATTTCTGGATGGCCACCGGCACTTCACGCGCCTTGCCGTAACCGAAGCCCACCTTGCCGGCGCCGTCGCCAACGACGGTCAACGCGGTGAAGGTGAACTGACGACCGCCCTTGACGGTCTTGGAGACGCGGTTGACGGCGACCAGCTTCTCGATGAAGCCGTCGTCGCTTTCCCCGCGATTGCGATCGCGCTCGTTGCTGCTCATGTGGATTCCTGGGTTTGCTTACGGCCTATGGCCGCTTATGGTTGTGGTTGGAGCTGGGAACTCAAGCCGACTGCCTTCCAAAAGACGGGGGCTTAGAACTGCAGGCCACCCTCGCGGGCGGCATCTGCCAAGGCCTTGATGCGGCCGTGGTAGCGGTAGCCAGAACGATCGAAGGCGACCTTTTCGATGCCCGCTGCGAGCGCCTTGGCGGCGATCGTGCGGCCAACCTTGGCGGCGGCTTCCATGTTCTTGCTGCCCTTGAGGCCTTCCATCACGTCGGCCTGCACGGTGGAGGCCGAAGCCAGCACCTTGGAGCCGTCGGAAGTGAAAAGCTGGGCGTAAATGTGCTGGCCCGAACGAAGCACCGACAGGCGGGCGACGCCAAGCTTGCGGATGTGGCAGCGCGTGGTCTTGGCGCGGCGCAGACGAGCGATGTTCTTTTCCATGGTCAAACCCTCGAAGAAGCGGAAGCGCCCATTAGGCCTTCTTGGCTTCCTTCATGATGATCTTCTCGCCGGAGTAACGGATGCCCTTGCCCTTGTAGGGCTCCGGCTTCCGGAACGCGCGGATTTTCGCAGCAACTTCGCCCACCCGCTGCTTGTCGGCTCCCGTGACCAGGATCTCGGTCTGGGTCGGCGTGGCAAGGGTAATGCCCTCGGGCGCCTTGAACAGCACCGGGTGCGAATAGCCCAAGCTGAGGTTCAGGTCCGCGCCCAGCATGGCGGCGCGGTAACCCACGCCCACCAGTTCGAGCTTGCGGGTGAAGCCCTCGGCGACGCCCTGGACCATGTTGGCCAGGATGGCGCGCGCGGTGCCGGCCATCGGAAGATTGGCGGCCTGCACGGCGGACAGCTGCAGCACGCCGTCTTCGAGATTGAACTCGACGCCGGCGGGCTTGGCAAGGCTCAGGGTGCCCTTGGGGCCCTTGACGGTGACCAGGTCGGTGGTGACATTGAACTCGACGCCCTTGGGCATCTGGATCGGCTTCTTGGCAACGCGGGACATGAGTGCGTTCTCCTTAGGCCACGAGGCAGATGACTTCGCCGCCCACGCCCGCAGCGCGGGCCTGGCGATCGGTCATCAGACCTTGGGAAGTGGAGATGATGGCGACGCCCAGGCCAGCCAGGATCTTGGGCAGGTCGTCCTTGCCTTTGTACTTGCGCAGGCCCGAACGGGAGACGCGCTCGAGGCGCTCGATCACCGGCTTGCCTTCGTAGTACTTCAGCGAGATTTCCAGCTTGGCCTTGGCCACTTCGCCGTTCACGCGGAACTCGCCGATGTAACCCTCGGCCTTCAGCACGGTGGCGATAGCCAGCTTCATCTTGGAAGCAGGCATGGAAACCTGCGGCTTGCCGACGGCGAGCGCATTTTTGATGCGCACCAGCATATCGGCGATAGGATCAGTCATGCTCATTGGTTCTTACCCTTGGTAGGTGTCAGGAGCACCGATATCCGCTGGTCCCCCGAGGGGGACCGGCGATTACCAGCTGGCCTTGCGCAGGCCGGGGACGTCGCCACGCATGGTGGCTTCGCGCAGCTTGTTGCGGCCCAGGCCGAACTTGCTGTACACGCCGCGCGAGCGGCCGGTGAGTTCGCAGCGGTTGCGAACGCGGCTCGGGCTCGAGTCGCGCGGCAGCTTCTGCAGCTTGTTGACGGCGTCCATCTTCTCCTCGTAGGAGGCGGTGACGCTGCCAATGATGGTCTTGAGTTCCGTGCGCTTGGTGGCGAACTTCTTCACCAGCTTCTTGCGCTTGATGTCGCGATTAACCATCGACGTCTTGGCCATGATCTATATCCTCGAAATCAGTTACGGAACGGGAAGTTGAAGGCCTGCAGCAGCGCCTTGGCTTCTTCGTTGGTCTTCGCCGTGGTGGTGATGGCGATATCCATGCCGCGCATGGCGTCAACGGCATCGAAATCGATCTCGGGGAAGATGATCTGTTCCTTGATGCCCATGTTGTAGTTGCCACGGCCGTCGAACGAACGACCCGAGACACCGCGGAAGTCGCGCACGCGGGGCAGCGAGATGTTGATCAGGCGGTCCAGGAACTCGAACATCTTGGCGCGGCGCAGGGTCACCTTGCAGCCAATCGGCCAGCCGTCGCGGATCTTGAAGCTGGCGACGGAGACGCGGGCATTGGTGGTGATCGGCTTCTGGCCGGCGATCTTGGTCATGTCGGCGACGGCATTTTCCAAGATCTTCTTGTTGCCCACGGCCTCGCCCACGCCCATGTTCAGGGTGATCTTGGAGACGCGGGGAACCTGCATGATGTTCTCGTAGCCGAATTTCTCCATCAGCTGCGGAACCACGGATTCCTTGTAAATCGTTTCGAGACGGGTGGTCATTGCATCATTCCTTAGGCGTCGATCGCCTCACCGCTCGAGCGGAACACACGCACTTTGCGTCCATTCTCGAGCACCTTGAAACCAATGCGCTCACCCTTGCCGTTGGCCTGGTTGAACAGCATCACGTTGGAAACGTGGATCGGCGCCTCACGCTCGATGATGCCGCCGGCGATGCTCGCCTGCGGATTCGGCTTGGTGTGGCGCTTGATGATGTTGACGTTCTGCACGACGACCTTGTCGCCGGCAACCCGCACAACCTCACCCTTCTTACCTTTGTCGGCGCCGGCGATGATGATCACCTGGTCGCCCTTGCGAATACGGTTCATGTCCTGTTCCTTCGCTCAGATCACTTCGGGGGCGAGCGAGACGATCTTCATGAACTTCTCGGTACGAAGCTCACGGGTCACGGGCCCGAAGATGCGGGTGCCGATCGGCTCCTGCTTGTTGTTCAGCAGCACGGCCGCGTTGCCGTCGAAACGGATCAGCGAACCATCGGCCCGGCGCACGCCGGAACGGGTGCGGACGACGACGGCGTCGTAGACCTCGCCCTTCTTGACCTTGCCGCGGGGAATGGCGTCCTTGACGGTCACCTTGATGATGTCGCCAATGTGGGCGTAACGGCGCTTGGAGCCGCCGAGCACCTTGATGCACATCATTTCCTTGGCGCCGGAATTATCGGCGGCGTCGAGGTAGCTCTGTACCTGGATCATTTCTGGCCTCCTTACTTCGTGGCGCGCGTGATGACTTCGACCACGCGCCAATTCTTGGTCTTGGACAGCGGACGGCACTCGCTCACGCGGACGATGTCGCCCTCGTTGCAGGTATTCTCTTCGTCGTGGGCATGCAGCTTCGACGAACGGCGGATGTACTTGCCGTACAGCGGATGCTTGACCTGGCGCTCGACGAGCACGGTGATGGTCTTGTTCATCTTGTTGCTGACGACGCGGCCTTCGACCGTGCGCAGCTGGGTGGCGTTATCGCTCATGGCTTGCCCTTACTTCGTTACAGTCAGCAGGGTCATCGTCTGCGCAATTTCGCGACGGACCAGCTTGATGCGGTGGGGGGCGTTGAGCTGTCCCGTGGCCTTTTGCATGCGGAGCACGAACTGCTCCTTGTGCAGGTCCAGCAGGTGGGTCTTCAGCTCGGTCGCCGACTTCTGACGCAGTTCCTTGAGTTCCATATCAACGCACCGTCCGGGTCACGAAAGTGGTGGTGACCGAGAGCTTCGCGGCCGCCAGGCGGAATGCCTCGCGTGCGGTCGCCTCGTCAACGCCCTCGATCTCGTAGATCACGCGACCCGGTGCAATCTGGGCCACCCAATACTCGACATTGCCCTTGCCGGCGCCCATGCGGACTTCGATCGGCTTCTTGGTGATCGGCTTGTCGGGGAAAACGCGGATCCACATCTTGCCGCCGCGCTTGACGTAACGGCTGATGGAACGACGCGCCGCTTCGATCTGGCGGGCCGTGAGCTGGCCGTGCGAGGTGGCCTTGAGGCCATACTCACCGAAGCTGACGGCGGCGCCGGCCCAGCTGAGGCCGTCGTTGCGGGACTTGAATACCTTGCGGTACTTGGTGCGCTTAGGTTGCAGCATGGTGGATTACCTCGGGTCCTTTCCGGCCGGACGGGACGGGCGCTCGGAGCGCTCTTCCACTTTCTCCTGGCCGACCTGGCTGAAATCGAAAATCTCGCCCTTGTAGACCCACACCTTCACGCCAATGATGCCGTACGTGGTGAGGGCCTCGGCAAAGCCGTAGTCGATGTCCGCACGCAGGGTGTGCAGGGGCACGCGGCCCTCGCGATACCACTCCGAACGGGCGATCTCGGCGCCATTCAGGCGGCCGGCGACGTTGACCTTGATGCCCAGGGCACCCAGGCGCATCGCGTTGCCCACGGCGCGCTTCATCGCGCGGCGGAACATGATGCGGCGCTCGAGCTGCTGCGCGATGGACTCGGCCACCAGCTGCGCGTCAAGCTCGGGCTTGCGCACCTCGGCGACGTTGATGTGGGCCGGAACGCCCATGATGTCGGAGACTTCCTTGCGGAGCTTCTCGATGTCCTCGCCGCGCTTGCCGATCACAACGCCCGGGCGGGCGGAGTGGATCGTCACGCGTGCCGACTTCGACGGGCGCTCGATCAGGATCTTCGAGATACCGGCCTGGGCAAGCTTCTTGCGCAGCATCGCACGGACCTTGAGGTCAGACGTGAGGTACTGGGCGTAGTCGCGCTTGTTGGCGAACCACTTGGAGTTCCAATCCTTGGCAATGCCAAGGCGGATTCCGGTCGGATGAACTTTGTGACCCATATGCTTCGTCCCTGCCTTACTTGCCGGAGCCCACAACCACGAAAATGTGGCTGGTGCGCTTGAGGATGCGGGTGCCGCGGCCCTTGGCACGGGCCATGAAGCGCTTCAGGACGGGGCCTTCGTCAACCATGATGCTGGTGATCTTGAGCTCGTCGATATCAGCGCCAAGGTTGTTTTCGGCGTTCGAAATAGCCGACCACAGGACCTTGCGGATCATGTGCGCGGCTTTCTTGTCGGAGAACTGCAGCAGGTCGGCGGCGCGGGCCACCGGCATGCCACGCACTTGGTCGGCGACCAGGCGGGCTTTCTGCGGCGAGATCCGTGCCGAGCGGAGAATGGCTTTGGCTTCCATCGTCATATCCCCTTACTTGCCGGCTTTCTTGTCGCCGCCATGACCCTTGAAGGTCCTGGTGAGGGCGAACTCGCCGAGCTTGTGACCCACCATGTTCTCGTTCACCAGAACCGGGATGTGCACCTTGCCATTGTGGATGGCGATGGTGAGCCCGACCATTTCCGGCAGGATCATGGAACGACGCGACCAAGTCTTGATCGGCTTCTTGCTGTTGCCCTGAGCGGCCTCCACCTTCTTGATGAGGTGGTGGTCGATGAAGGGACCTTTCTTAAGAGAACGTGCCATGGCCTATCAACCCCTGCGATCGCGCACGATGAACTTCTGGGTGCGCTTGTTCTTGCGCGTCTTGTAACCCTTGGCCGGCGTGCCCCACGGGGACACCGGATGCGGATTACCCTGGCCAGCCTTGGCCTCACCACCGCCGTGCGGATGGTCCACCGGGTTCATGGCGGCGCCGCGGACGGTCGGCTTGACGCCGCGCCAACGCTTCGCACCGGCCTTGCCCAGCTTCTCGAGGTTGTGCTCGACGTTGCCGACTTCACCAATGGTGGCGCGGCAGTCGGCCGGCACCTTGCGCATCTCGCCGGAGCGAAGGCGCAGGGTGGCGTAGCCGCCGTCACGCGAGATCAGCTGCGCGCCAGCGCCAGCGGCACGAGCCAGCTGGGCGCCCTTGCCGGGCTTCATCTCGACGCAATGCACGGTGGAACCCACCGGCATGTTGCGCAACGGCAGGCTGTTGCCGGTCTTGATCGGCGCATCCTTGCCGGCGATGACCTGGTCGCCCTGCACCATGCCCTTGGGGGCGATGATGTAACGGCGCTCGCCATCGGCGTAGCACAGCAGTGCGATGTGCGCAGTGCGGTTCGGATCATACTCGACGCGCTCAACGCGGGCAGGAATGCCTTCCTTGTCGCGCTTGAAGTCGATGATGCGGTAGGCCTGCTTGTGGCCACCGCCGATGTGACGGGTGGTGATGCGACCGTTGTTGTTGCGGCCACCGGTCTTGCTCTTTTTTTCGACCAGCGATTCCAGCGGGCCGCCCTTGTGCAGGCCGGCCGTGGAAACGCGCACCATGGCGCGGCGGCCAGGCGAGGTCGGCTTGAATGTAATTAGTGCCATGGGTACTCGCCTCAGGCCTTGGCCATCACGTCGATCGTCTGGCCTTCGGCCAGGCGAACGTATGCTTTGCGCCAGTCGCCGCGACGGCCGGCGCGGGAACGGAAGGTCTTGGACTTGCCCTTCACGTTCAACACGTTGACCGCTTCGACCTTGACGTTGAACAGCGACTCAACGGCAGACTTGACGTCGGCCTTGGTTGCGGTCTGCGCCACTTCGAAGACGTACTGGTTGCTTTGTTCCTGCAGCCGCGCGGTCTTTTCAGACACGAGCGGTGCGCGAATGATGCCGAGGATCTTGATGTTGCTCATGCCAGCCACTCCTCGACCTTCTTGACCGCTTCGGCGGTCATGATCACGAACTCGGCGCCGACCAGGGCCACCGGGTCCAGGCCCTGGACGTCGCGGACTTGCACATAGGGCAGGTTGCGTGCGGCCAGGAACAGGGCTTCGGAGCCATCTTCGGTGACGATCAACGGACGGGCGATGCCCATCTCGTTCAACTTGGCGACCAGGGCCTTGGTCTTCGGCTCGTTGATTTCGAACGAGTCGACGATCTTGAGGCGCTCCTGGCGGTTGAGCTCGGAGATGATCGCGCAGACTGCGGCGCGGTACATCTTGCGGTTCACCTTCTGGGCGAAGTTGCGCGGCTTGGCGGCAAACGTAACGCCGCCACCGATGAAGATCGGGGCGCGGTAGTCGCCGTGACGGGCACCGCCGCCCTTCTGCTTCTTGAACTTCTTGGTCGTGCCCGAAACTTCCGAGCGCGTCAGCTGGGCCTTGGTGCCAGCCCGGCCGGCGTTGCGGAACGCAACGACCACCTGGTGCACGAGATCCTCGCTAAATTCGCGACCAAAGACCGCGTCGGAGACCGACAGCGTCTGGGCGCTTCCAATAACGGCGAGTTCCATTGTCTAACTCCTCAACCTTTGCTCGTGGGGCGCACGATGACGTTGCCACCCGGCGCACCCGGAACGGAACCCTTGATCGCGATCAGGCCGCGCTCGGCGTCCACCTTGACCACTTCCAAGTTCTGCATGGTCTGCTGGATGGCGCCCATGTGGCCGGCCATCTTCTTACCCGGGAACACCCGGCCCGGCGTCTGGCGCTGGCCGATGGAGCCCGGCGAGCGGTGCGACAGCGAGTTACCGTGGGTGGCGTCGCCCATCTTGAAGTGATACTTCTTGATGGTGCCCTGGAAGCCCTTGCCCTTGGTGATGCCGGCAACGTCCACCAGCTGGCCGACAGTAAACACGTCCGCCTTGATCTCGTTACCGACTTGGTAGTTGCCCGCGTCCTTGTCCTCGATGCGGAACTCCCACAAACCACGGCCCGCTTCCACTTTCGCCTTGGCGTAGTGGCCGGCCAGCGGCTTGTTGACCAATGCGGCACGCTTGGTGCCAGTGGTCACCTGCACGGCGGTGTAGCCGTCGGTTTCCACGGTCTTGATCTGGGTGATGCGATTCGGGCTGGCCTCGACCACCGTGACCGGGATGGAACGGCCATCCTCGGTGAAGATGCGGCTCATGCCGGCCTTGCGGCCCACGATTCCGATGTTTTTGGTCGTCATGGTATGCGCCTCAGGTCAGCTTGATCTGAACGTCGACACCCGCCGCGAGCTCGAGCTTCATGAGCGCGTCAACGGTTTTGTCGTTCGGGTCAATGATGTCCAGCACACGCTTGTGGGTGCGGGTCTCGTACTGGTCACGCGCGTTCTTGTCGACGTGCGGCGACACCAGGACGGTGTAGCGTTCGATCTTGGTCGGCAGCGGGATCGGGCCGCGCACTTGCGCGCCGGTCCGCTTGGCCGTTTCAACGATTTCGGAAGCCGAGCGATCAATCAGGCGATGATCGTAGGCCTTGAGCCGAATCCGGATCTTCTGGTCCGCCATGGCGATGTCCTTGTCACTGTAAAGAGCGTCGGAATCAGGGGCTTTGCGCCCTGGTTCCCGTGGAAAACAAACTCGGCGGACCAAGAATGGCCCACCGAGCTAGAAAGTATAGCTTGTGTTAAACCGCTCTGTCAAACAGAGGTGCTTTCCACGAGCTTCGACCGTCCTGGCCGCGAACACGAGGGGCATCCTGCCCCTCATTTCGTATGTGGGCCGCCCTGAGGGGCGACCGGGACGCGCATTGTACGCTTACTTGATGACTTTGGCCACCACGCCGGCGCCGACGGTGCGGCCGCCTTCGCGGATCGCGAACCGCAGGCCTTCGTCCATCGCGATCGGGGCGATCAGGCTCACCACCATCTTCACGTTGTCGCCCGGCATCACCATTTCCACGCCCTCGGGCAGCTCGCAGGCGCCCGTCACGTCGGTGGTCCGGAAGTAGAACTGCGGGCGGTAACCCTTGAAGAACGGCGTGTGACGGCCGCCCTCGTCCTTCGACAGCACGTAGATCTCCGCTTCGAAAATCGTA
>JANNQY010000118.1:0-2430 GCA_031400995.1 Lysobacteraceae bacterium | reverse complement strand
GTGAGCAACAGCAGGGCCAGCGTCCGCCAGGCAGGTAGGTGGGTCATCGGGTTTTTGACCTGGGCCAAGACTCGGGGACCGGATCAAGCCCGCCGTCATTGAGGGGATGGCAGCGGCCGATGCGCTTGGCACCGAGCCAGCCGCCGCGCAGCACGCCGAAGCGGTCCACGGCCTGCATCGCGTACTCCGAACAGGAGGGGTAGAAACGGCAGCGCTGGCCCAGCATTGGGCTTACGTACAGCTTGTATCCGCGAAGCAGGGCAATGACGGGCTTTTTCACTGATTGCGCCGGAAGGTCAGCAGGCATAAGGTTGCCGCTGGAGAAGGACTAGGCTATAACACGCCGCCTTTGAGCCTCAAGGAAAGAGAGGAATTGCCCTAGTGGCCGCCAAGAAACCCGCAAAGAAGGCCGTCAAGCCGGCCTCCAAGAAACCCGTCAAGGCCAGCAAGCCGGTGAAGAAGCCGATTGCCAAAGCCAAGCCGGCCGCCAAACCTGTCAAGAAGGTCGCCAAACCCGTCAAGAAGCCCGCCAAGCCTGCGGCTAAGGCAAAGCCAGCCGCCAAGCCGGCAAAGAAAATCGTCAAGCCGGTGAAGAAAGCGGCCAAGCCCGTCACCAAGGGCAAAGCCAAGCCTGCGGCCAAGGCGCCGGTCAAGCCCGCGAGCAAGCTGGCCAAATCGGCGAAGCCGGTGCCCAAGGCTGCAGCGAAGCCCTTAGCGAAGCCGGTAGCGAAGCCAGCCGCCAAGCCAACGGCGAAGCCAGCCGCCAAGCCGGCAGCCAAGGCAGCGGCGAAGCCAGCCGCCCCGCCTGCCAAGGTGACGCCCGTTGCGAAAGGCAAGGGCAAGGCGGCTCCCGCGCCTGCGGTTGTGCCAGCCAAGCCGGTCCCGGTGGTGCGACGCGAAGTTCGCGTGCTTGCCAACTACGTCAAACCCACGAGCCCGCGCCCTGAGCGCATCAAGCCGATGGCTGCACGCGTGCGCGTGGTGCTAGCGGCGGGCTACCGGCCGGGTCCGAAAGAAGAGTACATGGGCCCGATGCAGCTCGAGTACTTCCGCCAGCGCCTGCTGCGTTGGAAAAGTGACCTGGTGGAGGAATCCAAGCAGACCATCGAGAACCTCAAGGACGAGGTGCGCGACGTCGGCGACGAGGCCGAGCGTGCCAGCCGGGAATCAGAAAACTCCCTGGAACTGCGCACCCGCGACCGCTACCGCAAGCTGATCAGCAAGATCGACAGCACGCTCAAGCGGATCGAGGACGGCAGCTACGGCTACTGCGTGGACACCGGCGAGGAAATTGGCCTCGACCGCCTCGAGGCGCGCCTCACCGCCGAGCGCACCATCGATGCCCAGGAACGCTGGGAGCACCGCCAGAAACAAATGGGCGAGTAAATCCGCCCAGCACCCCAAAAAACCCCGCTCCGGCGGGGTTTTTTGTGCCGCAAAAATAACGGTGTCAGAGTGAGTTCCGCAGGAACGGTGTCGGAGTGATTTCCAGAACTCACTCTGACACCGTTATTTTTTGGTGGGCGGCGGTTTGGATTTGCTGGAGTAGGGCGGCCATGCCGCTGCTGCGCGTCTGGGAGAGGTGTTTGGCCAGGCCGATGGTGGCAACGTAGTCCGGGGCGGTGGCCACGATCTCGGCGGCACTGCGGCCGGAGTAGACGCGCAGCGCCAGGTAGATGAGGCCCGAGACGATGGACGAATCGCTGATGGCCTGGAAGGTGATTTCGTTCGCGTCGCCGTCGCTGACGATCCAGACCATCGACTGGCAGGCGTGCAGGCGGTTGGCTTCGGTCTTGAGCGCATCGGGAAACGGCGGCAGCTTGCGGCCGAGGTCGATGAGGTATTGGTAGCGCTCGGACCAATCGCTGAAGTAGGAGAATTCCTCGGCAATCGCCGCCTGCGCCAGCGCCGCGCTCGGCTCGGTGGGGCGCATCAGCCGCGCCGCCAGCGCACGCCCTGCGCGGTGTCTTCCAGCAGCACGCCTTCACCCGCCAACTGCCGGCGGATGGCGTCGGCGCGGATGAAATCCCGGGACAGCTTGGCGGCATTGCGCTCGTCCACCAGCGCCTGGATACGGGCGTCGTCGCCATCGGCGCTGCCGCGGCTGAACCACGCTCCTGGCGGCTGCTGCAGCAAGCCCAGCAGCAGGCCACCGCCGAGCAGTTCGGCCTTCAGGCTGGCCCGCGCGATGGCGCTGGTGGCACGACGGGCCTCGCCGGCGATGCGCGAGAGTTCAGCCAGCGCGGCCGGCGTGTTGAGGTCGTCGCACAGGGCCGATTCGATCTCGATGGGCACCTGGGCTTGGGCAACGGGGACGTCAGCGAGGTCGCGCAAAGTGCCGTACAGGCGATCGAGGGTGCGCACGCTCTGTTCGATCAGGCCGTCCGACCAGTCCAGCGGCTGCCGGTAGTGGGCCGAGAGCAGGGCGTA
>JANNQY010000117.1:0-3352 GCA_031400995.1 Lysobacteraceae bacterium | reverse complement strand
GCGCGTGGGCGGCGCGGCGCAGACCATGATCATGAAGCGGCGCGACACCGGCGGTGGCGTGCGTATCTCGCTCGCCCAGTACCGCGAGCTCGCGGCGTTCGCGCAGTTCGCCTCCGACCTCGACGAAGCCACCCGCAAGCTGCTTGAGCGCGCTGCTCGCGTCTCCGAAGAGTGGGTCGAGAAGTTCACCAACGGTGAAATCAAGGGCAAGACCGGTTCGCTGACCGCATTGCCGGTGATCGAAACGCAGGCTGGCGACGTGTCCGCCTTCGTTCCGACCAACGTGATCTCGATTACCGACGGCCAGATCTTCCTGGAAACCGACCTGTTCAACGCCGGCATCCGTCCGGCCGTGAACGCCGGCATCTCGGTGTCGCGCGTCGGCGGTGCGGCCCAGACCACGATCATGAAGAAGCTCTCGGGCGGCATCCGCATCTCGCTGGCGCAGTACCGCGAGCTGGCGGCGTTCGCCCAGTTCGCTTCCGATCTGGACGAGACCACCCGCAAACAGCTCGAGCGCGGCCAGCGCGTCACCGAACTGATGAAGCAAAAGCAGTACGCGCCGATGTCCATCGCGCAGATGGCGCTGTCCATCTATGCGGTGAACGAGGGCTACCTGGACGACGTGCCGCTGGCCAAGATCCTGGCTTGCGAAGCCGGCCTGCACGCGCACCTGAGCAATACCCAGGGCGCGCTGGAGCAGAAGATCGTCGAGACCGGTGCCTGGGACAAGGACATCGAGGCGGCGTTCAAGCAGGTGATCACCGAGTTCAAGACCACCGGCAGCTGGTAAGCCGAACCAAGACCATGTGGGAGGGGTTTCAACCCCGACTGGGAACCATCGGGACTGAAGTCCCTCCCACAGTAGAAAGGAAGTGACATGGCAGGCGGCAGGGAAATCAAGACCAAGATCAAGAGCGTGCAGAACACCCGCAAGGTGACGCGCGCGCTGGAAATGGTCTCGGCGTCGAAAATCCGCAAGGCCCAGGACCGCATGAAGGGCTCGCGTCCGTATGCGCGCCTGATGCGCCAGGTGATCGGCCACATCGCAAAGGCCAACTCCGAGTACGTGCATCCGTTCCTGGTGGAACGCGCGCAGGTGAAGCGGATCGGCTACATCATCGTCTCCACCGACCGCGGCCTGTGCGGCGGCCTGAACTCAGTGCTGTTCCGTCGGCTGCTGGCCGACATGCGCGAGTGGCAGGGCAAGGGCGTGGAAGTGGACGTGGTGTGCGTGGGCCAGAAGGCCACCGCCTTCTTCCGTCGCCTGAAGGTGAACCTGCTCGGCTCAGTCACCCACCTGGGCGAGAAGCCCGAGCTTGAAAAGCTGGTGGGCGTGATCAAGGTGATGCTGGACGGCTACAGCGCCGGCAATCTCGACCGCGTGTTCCTGAGCTACAACGACTTCGTCAACACCATGACCCAGAAGCCGCGCCAGGACCAGCTGCTGCCGCTGCCGCCGTCCGACGATATCGCGACCAAGCACGACTGGGACTACCTGTACGAGCCCGATGCCCAGGCCGTGCTGGACCACGTGCTCACCCGTTACGTTGAATCCCTGGTCTACCAGGCCACCCTGGAAAACCTCGCCTCCGAGCATGCGGCGCGCATGGTGGCCATGAAATCGGCCTCCGACAACGCGACCAAGCTGATCGGCACGCTCAACCTGATCTACAACAAGGCGCGCCAGGCGGCCATCACCCAGGAAATTTCCGAAATCGTCGGCGGCGCCGCGGCAGTTTGACGCAGCGCTACCACTCCAGCATCAGAACCGAGGATACAACCATGAGTCAGGGCAAGATCGTTCAGATAATCGGCGCCGTCGTCGACGTCGAGTTCCCGCGCGCCGACGTGCCGAAGGTGTACGACGCGTTGAAGGTCGGCGGCACCGAAATCACGCTCGAAGTGCAGCAGCAGCTGGGCGACGGCGTCGTGCGCTGCATCGCGCTGGGCTCCACCGACGGCCTCAAGCGCAACCTCATCGCCACCAACACCGGCAGCGGCATCGCCGTGCCGGTCGGCAAGGCCACGCTGGGCCGCATCATGGACGTGCTGGGTAGCCCGATCGACGAGGCCGGCCCGGTCGACGCCAAGGACCATTGGGAAATCCACCGCGCCGCGCCCAGCTACGAAGAGCAGTCTTCGGGCAACGAGCTGCTGGAAACCGGCATCAAGGTGATCGACCTGATCTGCCCCTTCGCCAAGGGCGGCAAGGTGGGTCTGTTCGGCGGCGCCGGCGTCGGCAAGACCGTGAACATGATGGAGCTCATCAACAACATCGCCAAGGCGCACGAAGGCCTGTCGGTGTTCGCCGGCGTGGGTGAGCGCACCCGCGAAGGCAACGATTTCTACCACGAGATGAAGGACTCCAACGTCCTGGATAAAGTGGCGATGGTGTACGGCCAGATGAACGAGCCGCCGGGCAACCGCCTGCGCGTGGCCCTCACCGGCCTGACCATGGCCGAGTACTTCCGCGACGAGAAGGACGAACACGGCAAGGGCCGCGACGTGCTGTTCTTCGTGGACAACATCTACCGCTACACCCTGGCCGGCACCGAAGTCTCGGCGCTGCTGGGCCGCATGCCGTCGGCCGTGGGCTACCAGCCCACCCTGGCCGAGGAAATGGGCGTGCTGCAGGAGCGCATCACGTCCACCAAGACCGGTTCCATCACGTCCATCCAGGCCGTGTACGTGCCCGCCGACGATCTCACCGACCCGTCGCCGGCCACCACCTTCGCCCACCTCGACGCCACCGTCGTGCTGAGCCGAAACATCGCTTCGCTGGGCATCTACCCGGCCGTGGATCCGCTGGACTCCACTTCGCGCCAGCTGGACCCGAACGTGATCGGCAACGAGCACTACGACACCGCGCGCAAGGTGCAGTCCACCCTGCAGAAGTACAAGGAGCTCAAGGACATCATCGCCATCCTGGGCATGGACGAGCTGAGCGAAGAAGACAAGCAGGCCGTGTCGCGCGCCCGCAAGATCGAGCGCTTCTTCTCGCAGCCCTTCCACGTGGCCGAAGTGTTCACCGGATCGCCGGGCAAGTACGTGTCGCTGAAGGAAACCATCCGCGGCTTCAAGATGATCTGCGACGGTGAGTGCGATTCGCTGCCGGAGCAGGCGTTCTACATGGTGGGCGGCATCGACGAGGCCTTCGAGAAGGCCAAGAAGATGAGCGTGGCTGCCTGATGCAACCGTTCCCTCCCCCGTTCACGGGGGAGGGTCAGGGTGGGGGTGCTCGGCCAGCGCGGGGGGGCCCCCCCCCCCACCCCCCCCCAAAAGGGGGGGGGGGAGATGGGGAGAAGAGATGGTAAAAAAAAAATGAGGACAAGAGTGGTACGCGGGATGA
>JANNQY010000116.1:0-4811 GCA_031400995.1 Lysobacteraceae bacterium | reverse complement strand
TGTTGGGCGGAACCTATGCGCTCACCCGCGAGCGGATTGCCGCCGCCGAGCAGCGCGAGCAGCGGCAGGCGCTGCAGCTGGTGCTGCCCGCCGACCGCCATGACAACAATCCGCTCGACGACCGGGTGCAGGTGAACGCGCTCGCCTGGCTGGGGCTGGAGCAAGCCAGCGTGCACCGCGCCAGCCTGCGCAGCCAGCCCACCGCGCTGGTGCTCGAAGCCGTGGCTCCGGACGGCTACGGCGGCCCGATCCACCTGCTGATAGCCGTGGACCACGGCGGCCGCGTGCTGGGCGTGCGCGTCACCGCGCATTCGGAAACACCCGGGCTGGGCGACGATATCGACGCTGACCGCAGCGACTGGATCACGCGCTTCAGCGGCCGCAGCCTGGAGGATCCCGCGCCGGAGCGCTGGGCCCTGCGCAAGGACGGCGGCGACTTCGACCAGTTCGCCGGCGCCACCGTGACGCCGCGCGCGGTGGTGCGCGCGGTGAAGCGCTGCCTGGCCTTCGTGGCGCGCCACGGCGACGCCATCCGCGCGGCCGCGCCCGGCGACGCGCTGCGCTTCGACAGCGCGCCCGAGGTGGACCGGTGAGCGCCGACTCGCCGCGCCGCATCCTTGAATATGGCCTGGCCAGCGGCAACACCGGCCTGGTGCAGCTGCTGGGTCTGTGTCCGCTGCTGGCGGTCAGCAATAACGCAGTGAACGCGCTCGGCCTGGGGCTAGCCACCGTGCTCGCGCTCACGTTGACCAACGCCGCCGTGGCCAGCCTGCGTAAGATCACGCGGCGCGACGTGCGCATCCCCGCGTTCGTGATGATCATCGCCGCGGTGGTCACGTCCATCGAGCTGGCGATGCGCGCCTTTCTGCCCGAACTGCACTCGGTGCTGGGGCTCTTCATTCCATTAATCGTCACCAACTGCGCGCTCATGGGCCGCGCCGAGGCGTTCGCGTCGCGCCACAGTCCGGCCCGCGCCGCCCTGGACGGGTTCGCGATCGGACTGGGCTTCCTGTGGGTGCTGCTGGTGCTGGGCGCCGTGCGCGAACTGGTGGGCAGCGGCAGCCTGTTCGCCGGCGCAGGCGATTTGCTCGGCCTGCCCGGGCTGGAGTTCACCATCGAAAGCTACCCGGGCTTCCTGCTGGCGTTGCTGCCGATCGGCGCCTTCCTCACCCTGGCCGCGATGATCGCGGTGCGGCAGGCTTGGCGGCAGCGGGGCCTGCGGTGAAGGTGGCCCAGCGCAGGGAGTTGTTCGCGCGGCTTGCCGAGCTCAACCCCAAGCCCACCACCGAACTGGAGTACCGCACGCCGTTTGAACTGCTGGTGGCGGTGACCCTGTCGGCCCAGGCCACCGACGTGGGCGTGAACAAAGCCACCCGGCGCCTGTTTCAAGTGGCCAACACCCCGGCGCAGCTGCTGGCGCTGGGCGAGGACGGCCTGAAGGGCTACATCGCCAGCATCGGCCTGTTCAACACCAAGGCCAGCCACATCATCGCCGCCTGCCGGCAGCTGCTGGAGCTGCATGGCGGCGAGGTGCCGCGCAGCCGCGAGGCGCTGGAGGCGCTGCCCGGGGTGGGCCGAAAGACCGCCAACGTGGTGCTGAACACGGCGTTTGGTGAACCCACCATCGCGGTGGACACGCACATCTTCCGGGTGGCCAACCGCACCGGCCTGGCGCCGGGCAAGACCGTACGCGCCGTGGAAGACAAGCTGCTGAAGGCGGTGCCCGCCGAATACCGGCGCAATGCCCATCATTGGCTAATCCTGCACGGGCGCTACGTCTGCCGTGCGCGCAAGCCCGAATGTGAGAAATGCGTAATTCGCGACTTGTGTCAGTTCCGCTTCAAGTCCGCGGACTAACTCCGGCGACGATTCCAGCCAACGCTGGACTTGAAAAGAGCCCCCTGCGGGGTGGGCATGTAATCGATCCGTCACATTTCCTCTTTATAAAAGCTCGAAGCGAGGGCCGCGTCGATCCCGGTGTTCGCCCCTTCCCCTGGCGACATGCTGCAAGACCCGGCACCACCCTGCTCGCGCTAACCCTCAATCACCCAAACCTGTTGGAGTCCAAGAGATGGCCGTCCGCAACAAAACCCAGCTGCTACTCCTGACGTTCGGCGCCGTGCTGGCCCTGGGCGCTTGCTCCGACGGAGCGGTCGACGTTGCATCGCCAGGCGTAGGCGCCTTCCCGCCGCCGCCGCCGCCGCCGCCCCCGCCGCCGCCGCCGCCGCCGCCGCCGACCGGTGGTCCCGCCGCCGACTGCCCGGCCGGCTTCGCCAACGTCGGTACGGTCGCGAACGGCACGCTGCGCGCCTGCCAGCTGCCGTCGCGCATTGTCGGCAACCTGGTGATCCCGTCCCGCGCTGGCACCGTCTATTCGATTTCCGGCCGCGTTGACGTGGGCGACGACCAAGGCGGCGACGCCAATGCGCCGATCGCGGGCCGCCTGCAGGGCATCCTCACCATCGAACCGGGCGTGCGCGTCTATGGCGCCGCCGGCCTGGACTACATGGTGGTCAACCGCGGCTCGCAGCTGTTCGCCGAAGGTACTGGCACCAATCCGATCATATTCACCAGTCGCCAGAGCATCGAAGGCACCACCACCGTCGATTCCATCGGCCAGTGGGGCGGGTTGGTCCTTCTGGGCCGCGCTCCGATCAGCAACTGCCCGGGTACTGCCGTCTCCGGCACGCCCACCTGCGAAGCGCAGGTCGAAGGCACCAACGCCTTCTACGGTGGCAACCGCCCCGGCGACAACACCGGCCGTATCCGCTACTTCCGGATCCAGCACTCGGGCTTCCAGATCCTGCCCAACAACGAGCTCAACGGCATCACCCTGGCCGGTGTCGGCAGCGGCACGGTGTTTGAGTACGTGCAGGTCCACAACAGCTCGGACGATGGCTTCGAGTGGTTCGGCGGCACGGTAAACGCGAAGTACCTGGTGTCCACCGGCAACGACGACGACAGCTTCGACACCGACGTCGGCTTCAATGGTGCGATCCAGTTCGGCATCGTCACCCAGCGTGCTGGCGGCGGCGACCGCATGAACGAGTTCAGTGCCTCCACGCGCACCCCGGTTTCGAACCCGCGTGTTGCCAACGTCACGTACGTCGGCCGTGCCGGCGGCGGCGCCGGCATCGTCATGAACTCGGGCACCAACGCCCGGTGGTACAACCTGGTGGTTACCCGTCCCACGGGCGGAACCGGCGCGGGCGCATCCTGCCTCGACGTGGATGATGCAACCACCACCGGTTCGTTCAACTCGGTGTTCTTCTCCTGCCCCATCGCGTTCGACGACGACGCCAACGGCGCCGCCGCGGCGCTGTTCAACGCCGGCACCAACAACACGGCGTTGGGCACCTCCACGCTCACCGGCGGCTTCATCAACGGCGCCAACGAGACGGCGGTCCCGGCATTCGCCACGCTGACTGCGGTGAACCCGTATTTCACCCAGGTTGCTTACATCGGCGGCGTGCGAAATGCCGGCGACACCTGGTGGCAGGGTTGGACCTGCGGCCTGGCGGCAGGTTCCACCTGCTGATCAATTACCGGGCGGCGAATACAACTTCGCCGCCCGGTTTTCCTGCGACGACACCGGAACCCTCCAGAGGCTCAGTACATGTTGAAGTCTTCCCTTGCCCGTACCGGGCTGTTCCTCGCCATATCGGCCCTGGTTGCACCGCGGCTGGGAACAGCCGCCCAGGATGTCCCGGCGCCACAGCCGCAAGCGGCAACGGTGCCGGCACAGCCGGTCGCGGCCGAAGAGTTGGACGCCGAGCCCGCCGTGCTGGAAGGCGTCGAAGTCACCGGAAAGTACATCCCCCAACCCCTGCGCGAGACCTCGGAGATCATTTCCGCGGTGACGCGTGAAGATTTCCAGCGCAGCGGCGACAGCAACGCGGCCGACGCCCTGGTCCGCCTCAGCGGCCTGAGCTTGGTCGGCGGCCGGTTCGTCTACGTGCGAGGCCTCGGCGAGCGCTATTCCGCAGCGGTTCTCAACGGCTCGGCCCTCCCCAGCCCCGAGCCCCTGCAGCGCGTGGTCCCGCTCGACCTGTTCCCCAGCAGCATCATCGACAACATCGTGGTCCAGAAGACCTATTCGGTGCGCTACCCCGGAGAGTTCGGCGGCGGCATCATCGACATCAACACCATCACCGTGCCTGACGAGCCCTACCTCTCGGTAACGATCGGCGGCGGCCACAACACCGAAACGACCGACAGGTCCGGACTGACGTACTACGGATCCGGCGACGACATCTGGGGTCGCGACGATGGAACCCGCGACATCCCCGGCCCGCTGGCCGCGGCCATCGCCACGGGCAATCGCGTCGACTTGGCTAATTTCAGCCAGGGCGAGCTTGACACCATCGGTCGCAGCCTGGTCAACGCGCCGCTGAACTTGCTGCAGCGCGACAGCAGCACCAACGCGGACTTCAACGCCGAAATTACCGGCGGCAACAAGTTCGAACTCGACTGGGGCAGCGTCGGCTTTATCGCCGTCGCCGGTTACGACAGCAAGTGGCGGACCCGCGAAGGCGTTCAGCAGGAAGGCATCGTCGAGAATGGCGTCATCGACGTCCGTACCGACTACGACTTCCAGTCGACCCAGAACGACATCAACACCAACGCCTTGGTTGGCCTGGGCGCTGAGTGGGGCAACAACGAGATCCGCTGGACCAACCTCTACGTGCACAGCACCACCAAGGAAGCGCGCAGCCGGGCTGGCAACGACGAAGGCGCTGGTGCCGAAGTCCGGGACGACTACACCGAGTGGTTCGAGCGCGAACTGCTTAACTCCCAGCTCACCGGCAGCC
>JANNQY010000115.1:0-1938 GCA_031400995.1 Lysobacteraceae bacterium | reverse complement strand
CCCGCAGCGGCGCATCACCGTGAACCTGGCGCCGGCCGACCTGCCCAAGGAAGGCGGCCGCTACGACTTGGCCATTGCCCTGGGCATCCTCGCCGCCAGTGGGCAGCTGCCGGTGCCGGCGCTGGCCGATTGCGAGTTCCTGGGCGAGCTGGCCCTTACCGGCGAGCTCAAGCCGGTGGACGGCGTGCTGCCGGCCGCGCTGGCCACGGCCCAGGCCGGGCGCCTGCTCATCCTGCCGGCCGGCAACGGGCCGGAAGCGGCGTTGGCCAGCGGCGTGCAGGCGCGCACCGCGCGCACGCTGCTGGAGGTGTGCGGGCACCTGCAGGGCCTGAAAAGCCTGCCCTGGGCCCAGGCGCCCGACGCCAGCGCCGAGCCGCCGCACTACCCCGACCTGGCCGACGTGCGCGGCCAGCCCAGCGGCCGGCGCGCGCTGGAAATCGCCGCGGCCGGCGCCCACCACCTGCTGCTGATCGGCCCGCCGGGCTGCGGCAAGACCCTGCTGGCCTCGCGCCTGCCCGGCCTGCTGCCCGAAGCCAGCGAGGCCGAGGCGCTGGAGACCGCCGCGGTGCATTCGGTGAGCGGCCGCGGCATCGACCTGGCGCACTGGCGCCGACGGCCGTTCCGCGCGCCGCATCATCTTTCCAGCGCGGTGGCGGTGGCCGGCGGCGGGCCCAATCCGCGCCCCGGCGAGATTTCGCTGGCGCACAACGGCGTGCTTTTCCTGGACGAGCTCGCGGAGTGGAGCCGGCACACGCTGGAAGTGCTGCGCCAGCCGCTGGAATCGGGCGTGGTGACGGTGTCGCGCGCGGCGCGGCAGGCGGATTTCCCGGCGCGGTTCCAGCTGGTGGCGGCAATGAACCCCTGCCCCTGCGGCTGGGCCGGCGACCCGTCGGGCCGCTGCGTGTGCAGCGCCGAAGCCGTGCAGCGCTACCGCGGCAAGCTGTCGGGACCCTTGATGGACCGCATTGATCTGCAGCTGGCGGTGCCGCGCGCGCCGCCGCAGGACCTGCGCCCCGATGCACCGCGCGGCGAGGCCAGCGCCCTGGTGCGGGCGCGCGTGCTGGAAGCGCGGGCGCGCCAGCACGTGCGCAGCGGCAGCGCCAATGCCCACATGAGCCAAGCCCAGACCGAAGCCCACTGCCGCCTGCAGCCGCGCGACCAGGCGATGCTGGAGCAGGCCATGGCCACGCTGCAGCTCTCGGCCCGTGCCATGCACCGCATCCTGCGCGTGGCGCGCAGCATCGCTGATCTCGATGGCAGCGCGGACATCGCCAGCGCGCACCTGGCCGAAGCCATCGGCTACCGCCTGCTCGATCGCGGCACAAGCTAGCGCCCACCCCCTGTAGGAGGGACTTCAGTCCCGAAGCTCTTGGCTGAAGACCATCGGGACTGAAGTCCCTCCTACACGGGCTCGGTGAGGTGGGAGGGAGTTACCGGCACCAGTTGGTCCAGCTCCATCGTGCGCATCGTGTCCGAGCGCGCGCCAAAACCCACCAGCGCAATCGGCCCCTCGCGCAGCGCGGGCAGGTCCAACGCCGCCTCGATGGCGCGGTCGTTGATGGCGGCGGTGACGAAACAGCCCAGGCCCAATTCGGTGGCCGACAGGTACATCGTCTGCGACAGATGCCCCACGTCCAGATGCACCACGCGCCAGGCCTTGGTGTGGCGGCGGTACTTCCAGAACACGCGGTCGAAGCGCGCGGTCATCACCACCATCACCGGCGCGTTGTTGAACCAGTCCTGCCCCGCCACGAAGCGATGCGCAAGATCAGCCGCCTGCTCGGCATCAAGCTCCGCCAGCGGCTCCAGCGCGTGCTGCATCGAAAGATAGTGGTACAGCCCCGGCGCCAGCCCTTCCACCCGCTGCACCAGCACGTAGGCCTCCACCGCATGCAGGCCGCCGCCGGCCGGGCTGTTCTTCTTCACCGCCACCGCGCC
>JANNQY010000114.1:0-9276 GCA_031400995.1 Lysobacteraceae bacterium | reverse complement strand
GCGACGGCGACACCTACCGCATCCGCGACCTGGGCGCGACCAACACCACCCGGGTGAACGAGCAGCCCATCACCGAGGCCCTGCTCGCCGACGGCGACCACCTGACCCTCGGCGAATCAATCCTCAAGTTCATCAGCCACTCCAGCGTCGAGGCCCGTTACCACGAAGAGCTCTACCAGCTGGCCACGCACGATGCCCTGACCGAACTGTACAACCGGCGACACTTCATCGAACTGGTGGATAAAGAGATCGCGCGCGCGCAGCGCCACGGCCGGCCGCTGGTGATGTGCATCATCGACGTGGACCTGTTCAAGCCGGTGAACGACCGGTACGGCCACGTCGCCGGTGATGGCGTACTGCGGCAGCTGGCCGGGGTGGTGCGCAGCTTCGTCCGCGGCGAGGACGTCGCGGCGCGCATAGGTGGCGAGGAATTCGCCGTGCTGCTGCCGGAGTCGGACGTGACGGCGGCCCGGGCCTTCGGCGAACGCCTGCGCGAAGCGGTGGCCGACAGTGTGTTCATGCTGGCGGGCGAAGCGCACCGCATCACCATCAGCATCGGCATCGCCGCCATGGCGCCCGAAGGCGCCGAGCGCAGCACCCTGATGGAGGCGGCGGACGCGGCGCTGTACCGGGCCAAGGCCGAGGGCCGCAACCGCGTCTGCGTGCAGGGGCAGGATTAACCCGTTTCAGCGCGGCCGGTGCGCGGCCAGCCGGTGCATCATGATTAACGCGGCGGCGCCGAGTAGCGCTTGGCCACGTAGTCGTCGATCACCGCCACGAAATCATCGGCGATGTTTTCACCGCGTAGGGTCATGGCCTTCTGGCCGTCGATGAACACCGGCGCCGAGGGCGCCTCGCCGGTGCCGGGCAGCGAAATGCCGATGTCGGCGTGGCGCGATTCGCCCGGGCCATTCACCACGCAGCCCATCACAGCCAGCGACAGGTTCTCCACCCCGGAATACTTCAGCTTCCACACCGGCATCTGCGCGCGCACGTGCTCCTGCACCTTCTGCGCCAGCACCTGGAAAAACTCCGAGGTGGTGCGGCCGCAGCCCGGGCAGGCCGTGACCAGCGGCGTGAACGCGCGCAAGCCCATGGTCTGCAGCAGCTCCTGCGCCACCGTCACTTCCAGGTTGCGCGAAGCGCCTGGCTCCGGGGTGAGTGAAATACGAATGGTGTCGCCGATGCCTTCCTGCATCAGCACGGCCAGCGCCGCGCTGGACGCCACCATGCCCTTGCTGCCCATGCCGGCCTCGGTGAGCCCCAGGTGCAGCGCATAGTCCGAGCGCAGGGCCAGCTCGCGGTACACGGCGATGAGTTCCTGCACGCCGCTGACTTTGGCCGACAGCACGATACGATCACGCGCCAGACCAATCTCCACCGCCTTGGCCGCCGACTCCAGCGCCGACACCACCAGCGCCTCGCGCAGCACCCGCGCCGCGTCCCAGGGCTGGGCGCGCGCCGCGTTCTCATCCATCAGCCGCGCCGCCAGCGCCTGGTCCAGCGACCCCCAGTTCACGCCGATGCGCACCGGCTTCGAATAGCGAATGGCCTGCTCGATGATGGCGCTGAACTGGATGTCCTTTTTCTTGCCAAAGCCGACGTTGCCCGGGTTGATGCGGTACTTGGCCAGCGCCTGCGCGCACGCCGGCTCATCGGCCAGCAGCTGGTGGCCGTTGTAGTGGAAATCGCCCACCAGCGGCACCGGCACCGACATCATGTCGAGCTTTTCGCGAATGCGCGGCACCGCCGCGGCCGATTCGGGGTTGTTCACCGTCACCCGAACCAGTTCGGAGCCGGCGCGCCAGAGTTCCGCCACCTGCTTGACGGTGCTGGCCACGTCGGCGGTGTCGGTGTTGGTCATGGACTGCACCACCACGGGCGCGCCGCCGCCGATGCGCACCTGGTCCACGGTCACGGCCAGCGTCTGGCGGCGCGGCTGGGCGGAGGCGTCGCTCATGCGCTGGCCTCGGCAGTTTCGGCCTGGCGCTCACCCAGCATTACGTAGTCGCCGGCGTTCAGCAGCACCTCCACGTCCGCCAGCACGTCGGGGCCGCGCGGCGCGAGCTCGGGGAAATGGCTGGCCAGGTCGTGGATCACTTCCACCCGGCTGCCGGTCTCGATGCTGGCATTGGAGAGAAAACAGCGGCCGCGCTGGCCGTCGATGGGGAAAATTTCCACCGCGCGATTCACCTGCCGGCTGCCGCCATCCGGGCTCACCACGCGCAGCGCCACCGCGCTGGAGCGCCGCGACAGCAACTCCACGCCCGCCGACAGGCTGCCGTCGTCTTCATAGCGTAGCCAGCGCATCACGCCGACCATCCAGTCCTGGTCCTCGCCTTCGTCGCCAAAATTCAGGCCCACCAGTTCGCCCACCCGCGCGCGCGCCTGCTCGGCGCTGTCCCAGGCCATGCGGTAGCCGCCCAGGCTCTGGTCCAGCACGCGGCCGGTGAAACGCGACACCTTGGTCATGCCGGCGGCGCCCTGGGTCCAGGCGGCACCCGTGATCACGTGCACGGCGCCCTGCACCGAGTGCTTCATGAAGCTGTCGAAATCGCGCTGGCCGGCCAGGAAGTAATGCAGGCCGCTCAGGCCCAGCACCGTTTCCAGGCGGTGTCCCGCCGGCAGCCGCACCAGACCCCGCGCGGCGATCTGGCCAAACGCGCGGCGCAGGCGGATCAACAAATCGTTGCCTACGCGCACCCCCGGGCCTGCGCCGGCCACCAAGTCGGCCTGGCCGTCGCGGACGCGGCCCAGGGCGCGCTCCACTTCGTCGGAGAACGCGCGCAGGTCGAGCCATTGCGAGTGCGATTCGTCGGCGGCGCCGGGACCCGGTCCGCGGTCGGCGTCGGCAGGCACCACCGGCGCCAGCGCATCCGTGGGCTGGTCGCTGAGGCCGCAGCGGCTGGCGAAGCCGCGGGTGATCGGCCACAGCATGTCCTGCTCGAGCTGCCCGAAAGCGTAAGGATTCACCGCGGCAAGCAGCAGGGTCTGCAGGTAAATGGTGCTGACATCCAGGCTGCCGCCGGCAGCGCGGTCGTCCACCGGCTTGCGCTCAAGCTTGAGCGAAGCAGTGAACCGATAGACCCGATGCAGGCCCTGCCAAGCACCTGCGGCCGGCGGCCGATACACGCGCCAGGCCAGCGCCAGTGCGCGCGAGTAATGCCACGCCGCGCGCTGCAGCGCCTGCAGCACGCTGCCGCCGCGCAGGAAAGGCACCGCGCCGGCCGGAGCACACAAGTCTGCGGCGGCACGCCGGTAATCGTGCCCGAGCATGAGGTGGAAGCCCTCGGCCACCGAAGCGGCGCGCGCCTTGTCCGCCGGCAACGGCAGCGGATTGGCGGCGAACTGGCTTTCCAGCAGGCTGATGGATTCAATCACCGCGGCGCGCAGTTCCTCCAGTGCGCCCAGGCGCTGCGCGCCGTCGAGCTTCTGCGCCAACAGGCTTTCCAACGCACGCGTGAGCTCAAGCTCGGTGGCCTGGGCGTTGGCTCGCGGCAGCGCGGCCACCCAAGCCTTTACTTTGCGCGGCTCGGCGCCAAATGCCGCAGCACCGCCCGCGGGCTGGGGCAGGTCCTCGCCCAGACGCTTATAGCTATCGCTCATTGGCTGCCCTCATCACCGACACAGTTTAGACCGGGCCGCGCCAAGTCCGTACCCCCGGCGCCAACGCCGCGCGCTATCCTGTGCGGCCGCCCCTGGCTGCGCCCATGACCTCCCTTGCCCGTGAACGCCAGGTGTTGCGTCCCTCCCAGCTCAATGCGCTGGCGCGCGACCTGCTGGAAGGCAGCTTCGCCCAGGTCTGGGTGGAGGGGGAGATCAGCAATTTCTCCCGGCCGGCCTCAGGCCACGCCTACTTCACCCTCAAGGACGAGCGCGCGCAGGTGCGCTGCGCCCTGTTCAAACCCAAGGCGCAGGCGCTGCGCTTCCTGCCGCGCGACGGCCTGCAGGTACTGGCGCGCGGGCGGCTCACGCTTTATGAAGCGCGCGGCGACTACCAGCTGGTGCTCGAGCACATGGAGGAAGCCGGCGAAGGCGCGCTGCGCCGGGCGTTCGAGGAACTCAAGGCGCGGCTGGCGGCCGAGGGCCTGTTCGACCCGGCGCGCAAGCGGCCGCTGCCGGCGTTCCCCCGCCGGCTGGGCCTGATCACCTCACCGCGCGGGGCCGCAGTGCGCGACGTGCTCAGCGTGCTGGGCCGGCGCTTCCCGCTGCTGGCGGTAGACGTGCTGCCGGTGCCGGTGCAGGGCGACGGCGCCGCGGCCCAGATCCTGGACATGCTGCGTCGCGCGGCGGCCAGCGGCCGCTATGACGTGCTGCTGATTACCCGCGGTGGCGGCTCGCTGGAGGACCTCTGGGCCTTCAACGACGAGGCCCTGGCGCGCGCCATCGCCGCCTCGCCAGTGCCGGTGGTGTCGGCCGTGGGCCATGAAATCGACTCGAGCCTGAGCGATTTCGCCGCCGACCTGCGCGCGGCCACGCCCTCGGCCGCCGCCGAACTGCTGGTGCCCGAACGCGGCGAACTGCTGGCCCGCCTGGCCCAGCGCCATCGCCAGCTGCAGGCACTGCACGCGCGCATGCAGGCGGCCCGCGCCCAGCGCGCCGACCAGGCCTACCTAAAGCTGCAGGCCCTGCGCCCGCAGCTGCGGCTTGAACGCGGCCGCAGCCGGCTGGCGGCGCTGCACCGGCGGCTGGACCAGGCTGTGGCCCTGCCGCTTGCGGGCGGCGGCGAGCGCCTGGCCAAGCTGCTTCGACGCCTGGACCAAGGCCACCCGAGCGTTCGCCTGCAGGCAAACCGGCATCGGCTGGCGCTGCTGCGCCAGCAGCTGGTGTCGGGGACGCGACGGCGCCTGGAGCAGCCGCGCCTGCAGCTGCAGGGGCTGGCGCGCGCGCTGGAAAGCGTGAGCCCGCTGGCCACGCTGGGCCGCGGCTACGCCATTCTGCAGCGCGAATCCGACCAGAGCGTGCTGCGCCGTGCCAACGACGCCGCGCCGGGCGAACGCCTGCTGGCGCGACTGGGACAAGGCCAACTTCGGCTGCGGGTTGAGCGAACCGACGACTGAGCGCGCGTGGCTCAGTTACCCGCTTCGGCAAAAGCCACGCCGTCAGTGCGCCCGGCCTTGGCGCGATACATGGCCTCATCGGCCTTACGCAGCAGCACTTCGGGCCGCTCGCCGTCCATCGGGAACCGGGCGATACCTATGCTGGCGCCCACCACCACCGATGCGCCGCCCACGGCCACGGGCTGGCCGATCGCGGCCCTGACCCGCTGCGCCACGGCGAGCAGCCAGGCCAGGTCCACATCGGTGGGGGTAGGCACCAGCACCAGGAACTCATCACCGCCCATGCGCGCCACCAGATCGCCCGGCCGCACCGAATCGCTGAGGCGCTGCGCGATCTCCGAGAGCACGATGTCCCCCGCCGCATGGCCGTGGGTGTCGTTCACCGGCTTGAACCCGTCCAGGTCGAAGGCCAGCAGCGCGAAGCTGCCGCCACTGCGCCCGTTCCGCGCGATCAACCGTTCAAGCTGCTGCAGCGCCCAGCGGCGGTTGGGCAGATTGGTCAATGAGTCCATACCCGCCAAGCGCCGGATACGCGTGCGGTCGTGCAGGATGCGCGCCATGGCCATGGCCACCAGCAGGCTGAGCAGTGCGCGCGACAGCACCTCGAAGCGCGTCCACCACGGGCGCGGATTCCAGCCGGTTTCAGGCACCGCAGAGATAAGCCAGCTGCCGCCAGGCACGAACACCGGCATCTTCACCGGCTTGGCCGCCATCGGTATGCGCGCGCCGCGGATCACCTCGCCCCCGGGTCCGGTGGCGTCGCGCCCAACGATATTCAGACGCAGTGACCGCTCGAGTTCGGGCAGACCAGCCTGGTGCAGCAGGTATTCGTAGTCCAGTGTCATGCTTGCCGCGCCCCAGTAGCGCGGCACGCCTGCCACGTCGGTCCACAGCGGCCGGCGCACCACCAGGGCCGTGCCGCCCTGCACCAACTCAAAGGGGCCGCCCAACACGGCGCCGTCCTCGCTGATGGCGCGCAGCATCGCGACTTTCTGCACCGGATCCTCCAGCAGCCGCAGGCCGATCGCGGTCTCGTTGCCATAGCGGGGGTAGATGCTCCGGACGACAAAGCCCGGCGCCAGCGAAAGGCTCAGGATTTGCGGCTGGCCGCGCAGCAGTTGGTCGGCCATGGCCTGGAACTGCGGCTCGTCCATGCCCTGCTGGATCTGCAGCTGCGCAGCCAGACCATCCACGAGGGCGACGCTGCGGAAGATCCGCGACTCCATCTCGAAGCGGAAGTTCGACATCTGCGTCTGCACTTGGGCGCGACGGTTGGCCTCGTCGTTCTTGCGCTCGAGTGTGGCGGCGCTGTAGCTGAAGTACAGGCCCAGCAGCAGCACGAACAAGCCTCCCCACAGATGCGAGCCCACGCTGAACCAGGTGTCCTTGGGGCGTTCGGAGTCGTCGTCCTGGGTGGGCAGCTGCGGCGGGCTGGAGGGCATGGCGGCAATTTACACCCGAGCGCGGAAATCCGCAGAAGGTCTGGCTTCACCGCTGCCGCGAAAGGCCGTAGGCTGGCCGCATGCAGGCCGAGGCCACCGACGAGGAACTGATGCTGGCCTACGCGGCCGGCGACGTCACCGCGTTCCAGACCCTGTATTCGCGCCATCGCGGGCCGCTTTTCCGGCACCTGTCGCGGCAGCTGCGCGAGCCGGCTCTGGCCGAGGAATTCTTCCAGGACGTGTGGCAGCGGGTGATCGCGGCGCGCGAGCGCTACCGCCCCGAGGCGAAGTTCGCGACCTGGCTCTACCAGATCGCGCACAACCGCCTGGGCGACCACTGGCGCGCCCTCGCCCACCGCCCGGCTGCGCCCGACGACGCCGACGAGCGGGCCGCGCAAATCCCCGATCCGGAAACGCCCGAGCGCGCTCTGTCGGCCTTCGAGGAGCGCCGGCGCCTGCAGCGGGCGCTGGAGGAACTGCCCGAGGACCAGCGCGAAGTGGTGCTGCTGCGGCTTGAGCAGGAGCTGAGCCTGGAGGAAATCGCCGAAATCACCGGAGTGGGCCGGGAAACCGTGAAATCGCGCCTGCGCTACGCCATGGACAAACTGCGCGCGAGATTGCGGCCGTGAGCATTCAACCCCGTTTCACCGCGCCGCGCGTTCACAGGGAGGCCAACCCACACAGGAGCCACCCCATGCGCAAGATCTATTTCAGCTGCCTCGCCCTGGCCATCGCCGCCGGCTGCACTTCCAAGGAAACCACCAAGTCCGAGGATGCCCCGGCAAAGGCCGCCTATTCCGGAACCCTGGATGCCGTTGAAGTGACGGGCTCGCGCCTGGAACTCCATGAGCGCGATGAGTTCTCGCAGAAAAATGCCGCTGAACAGGCGCAAGCGGCCGTCGCGGACTCCGCTTACTTCACTGCGCCCACCGCGCCGCCCCCGCCCGTGGCCACCGGGCACGCGGCGCAGCCCAACACCGAACGCTACGCCGCCATTGCCGACAACGGCATCGTGCGCGCCGCCGAGCAGCCGGTATCCACCTTTTCCATTGACGTGGACACCGGCAGCTACAGCAACGTGCGCCGCTTCCTGGCGCAGGGCAGCCTGCCGCCCAAGGACGCGGTGCGGGTGGAGGAAATGATCAACTACTTCGACTTCAGCTACCCCGGCCCGGCGAGCCGCCGCGAGCCGTTCGCGGTGAGCACCGAACTGGCGCCGGCGCCGTGGAACCCCAAGCGCCTGCTGCTGCAGGTGGGCATCCAGGGCTACGACGTGGATGCCAGCGAGGTTCCGGCGTCGAACCTCGTGTTCCTGATCGACACCTCGGGCTCGATGGATACGCCCGAGAAACTGCCGCTGCTGAAAGAAAGCTTCCGCCAGCTGGTGCCGCAGCTGCGCGCGCAGGATCGCGTCAGCATCGTGGTCTACGCCGGCAGCGCCGGACTGGTGCTGCCGCCCACTCCGGGCAACCGCCACGCCGACATCCTGGCCGCACTGGACCAGCTGCAGGCCGGCGGCTCCACCAACGGCGGCGAAGGCATCGATCTGGCCTACGCCATGGCCAAGCAGTCGTTCGTTGAAGGCGGCGTCAACCGCATCGTGCTGGCCACCGACGGCGACTTCAACGTGGGCATCTACGACCCGCGCGCGCTGGAAACCAAAGTGGAACAGGGCCGCGAGGCTGGCATCGCGCTCACCACGCTGAGCTTTGGCCAGGACAACTACAACGAAGCGCTGGCCGAACGCCTGGCCGACGTGGGCGACGGCAACCACGCCTACATCGACAGCCTGATGGAAGGCCGCAAGGTGCTGGTGCAGGAAATGAGCGCCACCCTGCTCACCATCGCCAGTGACGTGAAAATCCAGGTGGAATTCAACCCCGCGCAGGTGGCCGAGTACCGGCTCATCGGCTACGAAAACCGTCAGCTGGCGCGCGAAGACTTCAACAACGACCAGGTGGACGCCGGCGAGATTGGCGCCGGCCATGACGTGACCGCGCTGTACGAGATCAGCCTGGTGGGCTCGGGCGGCGAAGCCAGCGACCCGCTGCGCTATGGCGCGGCCGGCACCGGCAGCGCACGCGGCGGCGAGCTGGCGCACCTCAAGCTGCGCTACAAGCTGCCCGGCAGCGACCAAAGCGTGCTGATGCAGCGCCCGGTCACCCGCGGCCAGCTGCAGCCCCAGGCCAGCGAAAACCTGCGCTTCGCCGCGGCCGTGGCCGCCTACGCCGACCTGCTGCGCGGCGGCGAACACGTGAACGGCTACGGCTGGCCACAGGTGGAAGCGCTGGCGCGCGGTGCGCGCGGCGAGGACACTTGGGGCTACCGCGCCGAGTTCTTGAAACTGGCGGCACAGGCGCGCAGCCTGAGCGCCGCTTCGCCGCCCCCCGTGCTCGTCAGCCAGGAATGAACCGCTCATCGTGACCACCTCGCAGCCCCCGCACAGCGACCCGCTGCAGGACGACGAACTCGCCCTGCAGCGGGTCTTGCGTGCGCTGCCGCCCCATGAACCCTCGGCCCGGGTGGATGCCGCGATCCTTTCCGCCGCCACCGACGCCCTTTCGCCGGCGCCGCGCAAGCCGCTGCGCGTCCTGCCCTGGCTGCCCACGTGGGCCATCGGCACCGCGGCTGCCGCGGTGCTGGCCATCGGCGTGGGCACCCAGCTGCGCCCAGCGCTGGCGCCAGAAGCCGCCGCGCCGGCCGCGGCATCCAAAGCCACGCCCGCACTTCCGCCAGCCCGTGAGCGCCTGAGCGTGGATCTGGTTGAACCCGAG
>JANNQY010000113.1:0-3449 GCA_031400995.1 Lysobacteraceae bacterium | reverse complement strand
CGGCGCCAGCGGCTGCAGCGCCTGGTTGGGCTGGTAGCCGTGCGGCAGCCGCGCCAGCGCTTCGCTGAAGTGCGCGGCGGTGGCCAAGGGCGTGGCCACGGCGTCGCCGATCACGTAGTCGGCCAGGCGCGGTTCGCCCAGCGTGCCGATGTAGCCAATCCAGGTGGCGATCACCGGCGCCGGGCGCAGCGCGTTGATGCCCAGCCGGCCGCTGCCGGTGTAGCCGGTCAGGTCCACCAGCACGTCGATGCCGTCGTCGCAGATGCGCTGCGCGGCGGCGCGGTCGTCCAGCGCATCGATGTCCACGAACGTGTCCACCGCGGCCATCACCGCCGCGCGCGCCGGGTCGTGGGCGGGCGCAGCACGGTAGGCGTAGGCGAACACTTCCACGTTGGCGCGATCATGTGCGGCCAGCACGCCGGTCACCAGATGGGCCACGGCGTGGTTCTGGAAGTCGGCGGACAGATAGCCCACGCGCAGCCGCCCGGGCTGCGCGCGTGCGGCCGCGGCCAGCGGCGGCGCGTCCAGCAGTGCGCCCCACTGGCTGCGTGCGAACAGCTGCCCGGCGGCGCGGTGCGCGGCCGGGCTGGCTTCGGGCAGCGACAGCAGCAGGCCGGGGGAGAAATCGCTGTGCGTCGCGGCTGCCAGTGCCGCCAGCAGCTGCGCGGGCGTGAGCGCGCCGTCCGGATCCCAATCGGCCAGGTGCCGGCGCAGGTACAGGCCGTCGCCCAAGCTCTTGAGGTCCTTCGGGTCCAGCGCCACTGCGCGCCGGTAGCTGGCCAAGGCGGCTTCGCGCTGGCCCTGCTCTTCCTGCAGTCCGGCCAGTTTCTGCCAGGCCAGCGCCAGCGTGGGCTCGCGCTGCGCCGCCATGGCATAGGCCTGGCGCGCCGACTCGGGTTGGCCGTCGCGCTGCAGCGCGAACCCCAGGTTCACCAGCACGCCGGGGCTGGGCTGCAGTTCGAGCGAGCGCTGGAAATAGCGGATGGCGGCGGCGTACTGGCGCTGCGCGTGGCAGACCACGCCGGCCAGGTTCCAGGCCGCGGCGTGCTGCGGGAGCTCGCGCAGCAGGCCGTCGATGAGCACCAGCGCCGGCGTCAGCTGGCCGCTGCGGAACGCCGTCTGTGCCTGCGAGAACCGGGGGTCTACGGCCATGTCCCGCGCGTTCAGTCCGGCTGCTTCAACAACTTCAGGCCTATGGCGCCAAACGCGACTTCCACCACCAGGTAGGCCACCAGCAGCCAGTGGGCCATGCCGTCCACCGCCAGGCTCAGGGCGCGTCCCGCCGCCAAGCCCAGCATGAACACCACCAGGCTGTAGAGCGCAGGCTGTCGCAGCTCCACCCGGAACGCACCCATGACCCAGAACGCCACCATCCCCAGGTACAGCCCCATGATGGCGCGGAACAGATGCGTGCCGTTGACGTTGGTCACCGACACGTCGAACAGATGGCCCAGGCTCCGGCCCGGGTCCAGCCCGTAGCCCAAGGCGATGGGCACGAGGCCGGCGGCGGTGACCAGCAGGAAAATCTGGCGGATGTTCATGGCGTGCTCTCCGGTTGATGGGGGTGGAATGTCTGGGAGCGGCCCAAGGCTGTCGCGCCTAGCGCGGCTTGGCCGGCATCGGGAACGGCGTGACCACTTTCTCGCCGGTGCCGGCGTCGCGGATGCTCAGCGGGCCCTTGCGGTCCACTTCCTCCACGCGCACCACGCTTTGCATCGGCAGGTGCAGCACGCGGGTGTGCGCGAACTCTTCGCGCAGGCGCTCCTCGGTGGGGTCCACCACCAGGCCTTCATTCACGTCGAACACCAGGTCGGCGACTTCAGTGAAGCCCCACAGCGCGCTGGCGCTCACCCGCCGCGCGTGCAGTTCGTAAACCTTGCCGGCGTTGAGGAAGGTGATCTTGTAAAGGATGCGTGCGCTCATGGACGCAGTATACGAGCCGGTTCAGGCGCCGCGCGAACGCCGGGTCAGCATGGGCTTGAGCGCCAGTGCGTACACCAGGCCCACGCCAAACCCGGCCAGGTGCGCCCACCACGCCACCGCGCCAAAGCTGGGCCCGACGAAGGTGAACACCAGCTGCAGCGCGGCCCACAGGCCAATCAGCAGCGCCGCCGGCACCTTGATGAATTCCAGCCACACGCCCAGCGGTACCACCACGCCCAGGCGCGCGTTCGGGAACAGCGCCAGGTAGGCGCCGATCACCGCCGATACGCCGCCGCTGGCACCGATGATGGCGCGTGCCGGCGTGCCCATCAGCAGCGCCGCGGCCAGGTTGGCCAGCGCGCCGCCGGCCAGGAACAGCAGCAGGAATCGCCACGGCCCCATCACCCGCTCCGCCGGCAGCCCGAAAATAAGCAGGAACAACAAGTTTCCGATCAGATGCACCGGGCCCAGGTGGATGAACAGCGCGGTGACCAAGGTAAGCAGGCGCCCGTCGCTGAGCGCGGCCTGCCACTGCGTCACGCTGCCCGAGAGCGTGCCCCAGCCCAGCAGCGTGGCGCGCGAAGCGGCGTCGTCGGGCAGCAGTGCGATCCAGATGAAGGCCGCCACCATCAGCGTCGCCAGCAGCACCGTGGCCCAGCGCGGGCGGGGCTTGCGGCGGCTTGGCAGGTGCACGAACACCATGCGGCTAGGGCCGCGCCAGCAGCAGCTGGCGTCCGTTCACCGACAGCACCAGGCCGTCGCGGCGGATCTGCTGCAGCACCACGCCGGCGGCGGGGCTGGCGCCTTCGCCCAGGCGCTGGCCGTCGAGGATGACGAAGCGCTGCGCGGGGTCGTCGGCGTAGACATGCATGCTCAGTTTCAGCGCGGGCAGCTGCGCGCGCTCGCTGGCGGGGAGTTGGGCGAGGGAGGGCAGGGTGGGCTCGGCGGTGGCTGCGGGCTCGGCCGCGGCGGCCGGTGGCGCGATGGGTGCCGGGACCGGTGCTGCTAGTTGTGCTGCAACTGGCGCCGCGATAGGTGCCGCGATAGGTGCCGCGACAGGTGCTGCGACCGTGGCCGCGACAGGTGCCGATGCAGAAGCAAGCGGCGCGTCAGGAATCGCCGGTGCGAGCGCGACGGCGGCAGGCGCGGATTCGGGCGCCAGCGCGGCGGGCGGCGGCGCAGTTGCGATGACTTCCGCAGGGGCCGTGGCGGGCGCGCGGGGCGTCGGCGCGGCAGTGTCGACGGGCGTCGCCGCAGCGCCACCCGCAGCGTCCGCGGTGAACGCCGGCGGCGCAGTGTTTCGCTGCCATTCGCGCAAACCCCACGTCAGCAGCACCGCCACCAGCAGCGCGCCCAGGGCCCAGGCCCAACCTGGCGTGCGGCGCGCATCCACCGGCGCAGCGGATTGCGCCACGAACAGCCCAGGCGCGCGGCCGCGCTGGCGTTCGGCCTCGGATTTGCGAAGCGCTTCCAGGATCAGCGACATCAGTCCAGCACCCGGCGCAGGCGCGGGCCCTCGTTTTCAT
>JANNQY010000112.1:0-2086 GCA_031400995.1 Lysobacteraceae bacterium | reverse complement strand
GCCGCGGGGTTGAAACGCCTCCCACAAGAACAGCCTTGGGTTAGGCTGCGGCATCATCCACGCACAGGCTCCCGCCATGACGATGCTGCGCCCCACCCTGTTGGCACTCGCCCTGGTGCTGCCCGCCGCCTCGGCATCGGAGCCGCCGCAAAAGGCGCTGACCATGCAGGACGTACTGGACCAATCCACCCCGTCCGACTGGCGCCGGCTCGATCCCGAAAACACCCTGTACCTGGAACTCGACAGCGGCCGCGTCGTGATCGAACTGGCACCCGCGTTTGCGCCGGCGCATGTGGCCAACATCCGCACGTTGGTGAAAGCCGGCTATTTCGACGGCCTCAGCATCAACCGCGTGCAGGATAATTTCGTCGTGCAGTGGGGCGACGCGAATGCCGAAGATCCGGCCAAGGTGCGGCCGCTGGGCGCCGCTGCCGCCGCGCTCCCGGCCGAGTTCACCCGCAGCAGCGAGGGGCTGGCGTTTACGCCGCTGCCCGACGCCGACGGCTGGGCGCCGCAGGTGGGCTTCGTGCAGGGCTTCCCCACCGCGCGCGATCCCAAGGCACGGCTGGCCTGGCTGGCGCACTGCTATGCCACGGTTGGCGCCGGACGCGACGTGGCCGCAGACAGCAGCAAGGGCAACGAGCTGTACGTGGTGATCGGCCAATCACCGCGCCAGTTGGACCGCAACATCACCACCGTGGGCCGGGTGGTGATGGGCATCGAGCACCTGAGCGTGCTGGCGCGCAGCACCGGGCCGCAGGGCTTTTATGAGACCGCCGCCGAGCGCACGCCTATCCGGCGCATCCAGCTGGCCGCGCAGCGGCCCGAGGCCGAGCGCGAAAAGATCGAGATCCTGCGCACCGACACGCCCACGTTCCAGGCGCTGGTGGAATCGCGGCGCAACCGCCGCGATGAGTTCTACAAGCGCCCCGCCGGCCACATCGACCTGTGCAACGTGCCGCTGCCGGTGCGCGCCATCGCCGCCGACAGCTCACCCTGAGCCGCTAGCCGAGCGCCTGCAAGGCCGCGACTACCGCAGGAACGTAGGCCTGCAGCGGCTCGCTGCCGCTCTCGCGCAGCGCCAGGTGCAGCGCCAGCAGGAATGCGCGGGTGTTGTGCCGCTTGGCCAGCCCTTCGGCGCTCCGGTAGGCTGCGGCCCAGTCCGCGTGCGGTGACGGCGCGCTAATTTTCTCCAACCACCTGGCCCATTCGCCGGGCTCGTGCAGGCCGCGCTGGAGCGCGAAAACCACGGGCCGCGCCAGGCGGTCGGGCTCGCCGTACACGTACGCAGGTGCCTGCGGCGGCGCCACCTGGCGGGCAACGGCATCCAGCAGGGCGTCCAACTGGGGCCGGTCCAATGCAGGGTTGAGCGCCAGTTGCATCGCCAGGTCGGCACCATGGGCGACACCGTGCCGCCAGCCCTGTCCGGGGTCGAAGCCGCGATAGTCGCGCACTCCCGCGAGGTAGCCGGCGGCGGCGGCGACCAGCGCAGCCCGCTGCGTGGGTTCCAGCCACGGCGACAGCCGATCGGTGCGCGCTACTTCCGACAGCACCAGCGCTGCGAACGGCGCCCGCCGTCCATCGCTGTCGTCGTCCGGGGTCGCAAGCATGGCCTGCAGCCGCACCCGCAGCAGCTCGCGCGTGGCCACATCGATCTGGTCGGCACGAAGCCAGTGGCTCAGTCCCTCGTAGGCAACCCCGTCGCGCATTGCACTGTCGGCGTCGCCCAGGCACTCAAGCAATCCCACGGCCAGGGACTGGCGCGCCTTCTCCCCGGCGACCTCGAATCCAGTCGCCTTCAGGCGCAGCAGCCCGGCCCGATCCTGACCCGCCGGCGGGCAGACAGCCGCGACCGGCAGGCTGATCAAAAGGCAGCTGCAGAGCAGCCATCGCCGCGCGGTTGGCATGGGCATGCCTCGATTGGTCACTGCCGGGATGGTAGCGGTGCGCGGCCCAGCTGCGCCATTGCCGCGGGGTCGAGCCGCAGGGTCCGGCCATGGGACACTAGCGCCATGACCGTGGACCCGGAAATCCAGTGCTCCCGATGCCAGGCCTGCTGCTGCCAGCTGCCGGTGCTGGTGCTGCC
>JANNQY010000111.1:0-4078 GCA_031400995.1 Lysobacteraceae bacterium | reverse complement strand
AATACACGCACCAGCAGCTGCCCGAGATTGCCCGCCAGCTGGCGCACTGGCCCATCGTGGCCAGCGGCACCGAGGGCTACCGTACCGCCGAAGTCACCCTGGGCGGCGTGGACACCGATGGCGTCTCGTCAGCCACCCTGGCCTCGAAACACCAGCCCGGCCTCTACTTCATCGGTGAAGTGGTGGACGTGACCGGCTGGCTGGGCGGCTACAACTTCCAGTGGGCCTGGGCCTCGGGCCACGCCGCCGGGATGGCGGCGTAGCTCCGACCAGATTCACTCGATCGGTTCATCCAGCAGCAGCTGGCGCGCGAAGCGCACCGGTGGCGCGCCCTGGGCCAGCATGCGGTCGTTGTAGTCCTTGAGCTGGAACTGCTCACCCCACTTGGCCTTCGCCGCATCGCGGGCATCGAAGTGCTCCTGCGCGCCGACGAAGTAAGTGGCGAGCTGGGTGGACGAGAGCTGCGCCCGCACCCACTTTCCCTCGGCCTCGCTCTGCTGCTGGAAAGTCTGGCGCACCATTAGGTCCATCGCCTGCTCCTTGCTCCAGCCGTCCACGTGCACGCCCTGGTCCAGGATGGCGTTGGCCACCGCACGGGCGTAGAACTTCAACTGCGTCAGCCGGAACAGCGGATCGTTGTCCAGGTAGCCGGCGTCGGCGACCATCCGCTCGGTGTAAACCGCCCAACCCTCTGCAAACGGGCCTGAGCGCAGCACCGCGCGCAGCGTGGACGGATGCTCCGCCGAGTGCGCGCCTTCCAAGTAATGGCCGGGCATCGCCTCGTGTATGGTCAGCACGTGGATCATGTACTCGTTGTATTCGCGCAGGAAGGAATCCACCTTGGCGTCGTCCCACTCATCCGGGATCGGCGAGATGGCGTAGTAGGTGTCCAGGCCGCGGTCCAGCGGGCCGGGCGAATCGGCGTAGGCGACCGAGAAACCGCGCTGGAACTCCGGCATCAGGATGATCTTCACCGGATCGTCGGGTACCGTGACCAGGTCTTTTTCGCGCACGAACTGCGTGGCTACCTCGAGCGTGTGCTTGGCGAAATCCACCACGTCCCCGCGCCCTGGCTTGCGCGCATAGGCCAGCTCCAGCGCCGCCTCGATGGCGGCCTGGCGCTGGGCTTCGTCGGGCTGCTCGGGCGTGGGCGGCGCACCGTCCTTGCCTGCCAGCACGGTACGCGCCACCGCGTACATCTCATCGCGGACACGGGCGAGTTCGGCCTCGGCACGCTGGCGGATTTCAGCGCGGCTCAGCGACGAATTCAGGGCGAAGCGCAGCTGCTGGTCGTACTTCTCGGCGCCGACGCGGAAGTCGCCGGCGGCGTTGGGTACCAAGGTTTCGTCCAGCCATGTCTGGTGCTCCGCCACCGCCGTACGCAGGGTCGCGACGGCAGCGTCCAAACGCGCACGCTCGTCGCCCTGCAGCTGGTCGGACGCGGGGACGATGAAGCCGTCGAGCAGGCCCAGCAGGCCGCGGTTCTGGCGCGAGACGGTTTCGGCATGGGTCTTGGGAACGCGCGCGGGGTCAAGGTTCTCGCGCGCTTGCGCCAGCAACCCGGGGATTTTTTCCATGCGCGCGGTGGCCGAACGCAGGCGGTCGGGCATCGGCGCGAACTCGCGCGCCATCAGGCTGTAGATCGCACTGCCGGCCAAGCTGCTGTAGACCTGCGGATCCCAGGCCCAGCGCTGCAGCACCTGATCATCCCAGATGGCGTAGTCCAGCTGGTTACCCAGGATCAGCGCGTCCACCTGGTTTTCGCGTGAAAGCTGGGCCGGGTCTATGGCCGCGAGTTCGGCGCGGCGTGCGCGGGCCCAGTCCAGCGACTTCTGGCGCCCAGCGGCACTGAGGTCGTCGAGTTCGGAGTCATGGCGGTGCTCGCCGATGGCGGTGGCGCTCACCGGCGACATCGCAAGGCCTTCGTCCAGATAGCGGGCCGCAAGCGCGGCGAAGGTGGCATCGGCCTGCGCTTCGGCAGCGGCCGCCTCGGTGGCGACCGGCCCAGCAGCCGGCGCAGACGGCGCGCCCGAGTCACATCCGGCCAGCAGTGCGGCGGCCAGAGCAGCCGCCAGGAGGGTCTTTTGCATAGGATTTCCAAGGGTTGGAGACGGTGCCCAGCATAGCGCCGCTACCCCCGTCACAGTCCGTACGCATGGGTATGTTAGATTCGCGCGTCCCCAAACCTTGGCTGCCACCCCCATGCCCCACTACACCGCGCCGCTGCGCGACATGCGCTTTGTCCTGTTCGAACTACTCAAGGTGCAGGACGAACTCAAGGCGCTGCCGGCTCACGCCGACCTCGACATCGAGACCATCGACGCGGTGCTTGAAGAGGGCGCCCGCTTTGCCAGCCAGGTGATCCAGCCGCTCAACCAAGTCGGCGACCGCGAGGGCTGCACCTTCCACGGCAACGGCGTGGTCACCGCGCCGGCCGGCTTCAAGCAGGCCTACGCCCAGTTCGTGGACGCCGGCTGGCCGGCGCTGAGCTGCAGCCCGGATTTTGGCGGCCAAGGCCTGCCCACGGTGGTCAACAACCGCCTGTACGAGATGTGGAATTCAGCCAACCAAGCCTGGCTGATGTACGCCGGCCTGTCGCACAGCGCCTATGAATGCCTGAACGCTTTCGGCACCGACCAGCAGAAACAGGTTTACCTCACCAAGATCATCTCGGGCCAGTGGACCGGCACGATGTGCCTGACCGAGCCGCACTGCGGTACCGACCTGGGCATGCTCAAGACCAAGGCCGAGCCTCTGGGCGACGGCAGCTTCGCTCTGAGCGGCACCAAGATCTTCATCAGCGCCGGCGAACACGACCTGGCCGAGAACATCCTGCACCTGGTGCTGGCGCGCCTCCCGGACGCACCGGCCGGCACCAAGGGCATCTCGCTGTTCGTGGTGCCCAAGTTCCTGCCGGACGCGGACGGCAACGTCGGCGCGCGCAACACCATCCAGGCCGGCTCCATCGAACACAAGATGGGCATCCACGGCAACGCCACCTGCGTGATGAACCTCGACGCCGCCACCGGCTGGCTGATCGGCGAACCCAACAAGGGCCTGGCCGCGATGTTCGTGATGATGAACTCGGCGCGCCTGGGCGTGGGCATGCAGTCCCTGGGCCTGGCGGAAGCCGCGCACCAGAACGCCGTGAGCTATGCCAAGGACCGCCTGCAGGGCCGCGCGCCCACCGGCGCCGCGCTGCCGGAAAAAGCCGCTGACCCGATCATCGTCCACCCCGACGTGCGCCGCATGCTGCTCACCAGCCGCGCTTACACCGAAGGCGGCCGCGCGTTCACCACCTGGACCGCACTGCTGATCGACCGCGAGCATTCGCACCCGGATCCGGCCGTGCGCGAGGATGCCGATGAGCTGATGGCGCTGCTGACGCCGGTGGTCAAGGCCTTCATCACCGACAACAGCTTCGAGACCACCAACCTGTGCCTGCAGGTTTACGGCGGCCACGGCTACATCAACGAATGGGGCATGGACCAGTTCGTGCGCGACGCCCGCATCAACATGATCTACGAGGGCACCAACGGCATCCAGGCGCTGGACCTGCTGGGCCGCAAGGTGCTGATGGACGGCGGCAAGAAGTTCGGTCGCTTCGCCAGGCTCATCGAAGGCTTCCTGAAGGACGGCGCGACGCGACCGGAGCTGGCCGAGTTCACCGCTCCGCTGGGCAAGCTGCTGGCCGAAACCGCGGCGCTCACGGCCGAGATCGGCGCCAAAGCCAAGACCGACCCGAACGAAGTGGGCGCCGCGTCGGTGCCCTACTTGCGCATTGTTGGCCACCTTGTTTACGCGTGGCTGTGGGCGCGCATGGCGGCGATTGCACTGGAGCACCCGGGTGAGGAGTTCTACGTGGCCAAGCTGGCTACTGCGCGTTTTTACTTTGCGTGGCTGCTGCCGGAAACCGCGCACCAGTTCCGGGCGGCGCGCGCCGGGGCGGGCAGTCTGATGTCCTTGCCGGCTGAGGGTTTTTAAAAAGCATCGGGACTGAAGTCCCTCCTACAGCCGCTGGAATTGTAGGAGGGACTTCAGTCCCGATGGCCACCAGCCTCACTTGGCAAACAGCGCC
>JANNQY010000110.1:0-2947 GCA_031400995.1 Lysobacteraceae bacterium | reverse complement strand
TCGGTGACGCTGGAAGACGACCTGGCGCGGCGCGATTTCACCATCAACGCCATCGCCGAGGCCGCTGACGGCAGCCTGGTGGATCCCTTCGGTGGCCAGGCCGATATCCAGGCGCGGGTGCTGCGGCATGTGTCGCCGGCGTTCGCCGAAGACCCGGTGCGGATTTTGCGCGCGGCGCGCTTCCTGGCGCGGTTTGCACCGCTGGGCTTCACGCTGGCGCCGGAAACCCTGGCGCTGATGCGCGCCATGGTGGAGGCCGGCGAAGTGGACCATCTGGTGCCGGAGCGCGTGTGGCAGGAGCTCAAGAAAGCGCTGGAAATGCCGCAGCCCTCGGCGGCGCTGGCGCTGCTGCGCGCCTGCGGCGCGCTGGCAAAGCTGCTGCCGGAAGTGGACGCGCTGTACGGCGTTCCGCAGCGGCCCGAGTACCACCCCGAAGTGGACACCGGCGTGCACACCGAGATGGTGCTGGACATGGCGGCGCGGCTGGCCCCGGGCGACGCGCTGATTGGCTACTGCGCGCTCACCCACGACCTGGGCAAGGCGCTGACGCCAGCGCATGCGCTGCAGCGGCACGTGGGCCACGAGCACAGCGGCGTGCGGCCGCTGCGTGCGGTGAGCGCGCGCTACAAAGTGCCGGCCGAGTTCGCGGCGATGGCGGAGATTGCCTGCCGCGAGCATCTCAACGTGCACCGCGTGGCCGAACTGCGGCCCGACACCGTGCACGACCTGTTCGCCCGCTGCGATGGCTTCCGTAAGCCCGAGCGCATCGCCCAGCTGGCGCTGGTGTGCGAAGCCGACAAGCGCGGCCGCGCCGGCATGCAGGACACCGACTACCCCAGCGGCCGAACCCTGTTGGCCCTGCACGCCGCCGCCCTGTCCGTCTCCGCCGGCCACGCCGTCGCCTCCGGCCTGCAGGGCCCCGCCATCGGCGACTGGCTCCGCCAAGCCCGCATCACCGCCATAAGAACGGTGTCAGAGTGAGTTGATGACTCACTCTGACACCGTTCTAGAGGCGGCGGGTGAGGTCACCTTGGGCGAAGGCGGGGCGGGTTTCAACGCCGCGCTGGAAGACCATTGCCTGGAAGCGTTCGCCCATTTCGCCCGGTAGCGTGAGGCGTTTGACCTCGTTGTGGCGGCGGTGGCGCTCGATCGGGTCGGGCAATTCTTCGATCGCCGCCATGCGCGCGGCCAGCCCATTGTTGATCAGGAAGCTGGCCTGCGCGCAGTAACCGGCCAGGTCAAAACCGGCGTTGACGCCTGCTTCCGCCAGCGCGGTGAAATCCACGAACGCGGTGATGTCCTGCAGGCCCGGCAGATGGAACGGATTGCCGTTGGCGCGGTGCCGGTGGTGGCAAACCAGAGTTCCGTCGCTGCGCTCGGGCAGGTAGTACTCGCGGCGCGGATAGCCGTAGTCCACGAACACCATCGCGCCTTCGCGCAGCAGCCCGCCCACCGCCTGGATCCAGTAAGGCAGCTGCGGCAGCACTTCGGACCGGTAGCCGTCGGCGAACGGCGCGCCGATATCGCGCTCGATATGGCGCACCGCCGCGCGCAGCATGGCATCCGCCGGCTGGTCCACTCGGATCAGCGCGCCATCGGCCGCCAGCGCCACGTGCTCTTCATACACCTCGCCCCCGCGCACGGCGAAGCGCGGCGTCGGCAGCGCGTCCAGCACTTCGTTGGCGAACAGCACGCCGCGCCAGTCCTGCTCCGGCGGCCCGTCCAGCCACTGCACCCGCGCGAATAGTTCCGGCGACAGCGCCTGCTGCAGCCGCTGCTGCTGGCGCTGGCGCAGGTCGGCGCTGGGCTCCAGGATGCGATAGCGCGCCGGAAGCGCACCCAGCGCCGCGAGATGCCGCAGCGCCGCTTCGGCGAAAGTGCCGCTGCCGCCACCAATCTCGAAGAAGTCCACCTCACCGGGCAGCTGCACGAACACTTCACGCGCGAACTGTGCCAGGCACTCCGCGAACGTAGGCCCGAGCTCGGGCGAGGTGACGAAATCGCCTTCAGCGCCGAACTTGCGCGCGCCCGCGCTGTAGTAGCCCAGTCCCGGCGCGTAAAGCGCCAGCTCCATATAGCGCGAAAACGGAATCACGCCACCGCTGCCCGCCACCTGCGCGCGGATAAGGGCCAGCAGGCGCTCGCTGTGGGCCAGGGCGGCGGCATCGGGGGCCGGTGCGGGAGGGATCATGATGGAATCTTCAAGTGCCAGCGCGCAGGATACCGGCAATTCCGCGGAGCCTCGAATGCCTGATACCCATCCCGTTGCCCTGATCACCGGCGCCGCCAAGCGCGTCGGCGCCCAGATCGCCCGCCGCCTGCACGCCGCCGGCTATGACCTCGCGCTGCACCATCGGCGCTCGCAGGATGCGGCGCAGGCGCTGGCGACCGAACTTGAAGCCGCGCGCGCCGGCAGCGTGCACGTGCTCTGCGCCGAACTGGGCGACACCGCCGCCCTGCCCGCGCTGGTGGACGCCACCGTGGCCCGCTTCGGCCGGCTCGACGCGCTGGTAAACAACGCCAGCGCCTTCTATCCCACGCCCATCGGCAGCGTCACGCCGGCGCAGTGGGACGATCTGTTCGCCGCGAATGCCAAGGGCCCGTTCTTCCTGGCGCAGGCCGCCGCGCCGCACCTTCGGGCCAGCCGCGGCGCCATCGTCAACCTCGCCGACATCTACGGCGAGCGCCCGCTGGCCCAGCACACCGTTTACTGCATGGCGAAAGCCGCGCTGGTGATGCTCACCCAATCCCTGGCCCGCGAACTGGGCCCGGAAGTGCGCGTGAATGCCGTGGCGCCCGGCGCAGTGATGTGGCCCGAACAGGGCAAGGCCGAACACGAAAAATCCGCCATGCTCGCCAGCACCGCGCTGCGGCGCGCCGGCACGCCCGATGACGTGGCGGAAGCCGTGCGCTGGCTGCTGCAGGACGCGCACTACACCACCGGCCA
>JANNQY010000109.1:0-15708 GCA_031400995.1 Lysobacteraceae bacterium | reverse complement strand
GCCAAGTACGCGCAGCGCCACGCCATCGAAGTGGATGCGAAAGGACAAAGCCTGCTTTCGGTGGGCGACGATCCCTGGACCTTGCCGGTGCCGCTGGTGCAAGGGCCGAAGGGATGGAGCTTCGACATCAAGGCCGGCATTGAGGAGGTGCGGGTGCGCCGCATCGGCCGCAACGAACTCGACGCCATCCAGTCCGTGTTGACCTACAACGACGCCCAGATGGACTACGCCGAATCCGACCACGACGGCGACGGCGTGCTGGAGTATGCCCGCAAGCTGCTGAGCACCGATGGCCTGCACGATGGCCTGTTCTGGTCGGACGACGACAGCGGCGAGATCAGCCCGCTGGGCCCGCTGTTCGGTGACGCCGAACCTGGCGGCGACTGGCACGGCTATCGCTTCCGGATCCTCCAGGGGCAGGGCGCTTCGGCACCGGGCGGCGCGTATGACTACGCGCTGGGCGACAACATGAGTCGCGGCTTTGCAGTGGTGGCGTGGCCTTTGAAATACGACGATACCGGCGTGATGTCCTTCATGATCAGCCACGAAGGCTTGGTGTTTCAAAAAGACCTTGGCCCTGATTCGGAGAAAACCGCCAGTGCCATGACCGTGTTCGATCCCGACGACAGCTGGACCGTGGTGCCCACCGAGTAATCTGCGGTCAGTCGACAGCCATGTCCAAGTTGATTCGTTGGCTGCGAACGCCCGTCCTTCTGTTTGCCTTATTGTTCGTCCTGGCTTGGGTAACGGTGGCCAGCCTGCGCTGGTTAGCCATGGGGGCGCCGCAGCGCGAGGCGCTGTCCTTGATGCAGGGCGAGCCCGCGCTCGCAGTCGGCGAAAATGGCTATGGCTGGCTCATGCTGGCGGACTACGCCATCGCCCCGAACGACGCGGAGTCTGTCATCGCCAGCGAGGTGGCGCATTTCGCAGCGTGGCTTGAAGCCACACCGGTAGCGAGTGCCGCGACCGGCGACGTGCAGCAAGTCTATGCGTCGCAACTGCAGGAAAAATTCCCGAAACGACCTGCGCTGTCACACTTGGATCCGCTGTGCAATCTTGGCGCCGCCCCCTGCCTGGCGAAGCTGCGCGCGGAACCAGACGCGCTACGAGCCCAGCTGCAGCGGCACGCTGAACGCCTGGACATCGCCGAACGCTCGCTGGCCGCGCCGCGCTTCTCATCGCCCTATCCGCCGTCAGGGGAGGAACCGTTGCCCAGCTTCGGCAGCTGGCGCCTGGTGCTCACTTCGGTGGCGCTGGACTTCGATGAAGGCCGTCAGCCGCAGGCTCTGCGCCGAGGCTGTGATTTGCTGGCGGACGCAAGGCGCATCAACCGCGAATCCTCTGTGCTGCTCGATCGCGGCGTGGCCCAGGCGCTGGCGGAGTCGGCGGCTGTGCTGCTGCTGGAAATGCGCAGCGAGGCGCCCGCTATCGCGCTGCCGCCGGAGTGCACCGTAGCCCTGGCACCGCTGGACGAAGCTGAGTTCATGGTCTGCAGTGCCCTGAAGGGCGAGTTCCGCATGCATGCAGCGCAGAGCCAGCGTTTGGGCCGGCAGTTGGCCGCCAAGCCGATTTTTAAAGCCTTCCTGTTCGACGAGGAGCTGCAGAACGCTTGGGTAGCTTCGGCCATGGCGTCGTACTGTGATGAGCCGCATCGCCAGGCCGTCCGTCGCGGCGAACTGCCCAAGCCAGCGCCGGCTGCTAGCCGTCTGGACGATGCCGATTGCTACGGCGCCTACGTGAGCTGCGTGCTGGCCAGTATCGCCATCCCGAGCTTCCACAACCACGCCCGCCTAATGCTCGACCATCGTGCCAAGATGCATCGGTTGTTGGCCGAGCACGCGGTGGCCAGCAGCTCAATGTCGTTGGCACCGACTGCGGCGGAGCTTTCCCCCGGCTACCCGATGGCGCCTAGAGCCCGGTCAGCCGGCCAATCACCTCGCCCATCAGCTCCGTCAGCGGGTACTTGAACAGGATCAACGGCAACAGGGGCAGTAGCGCGGCAACGGCGACGTAGAGCGCCAGTCGCACGGTCATCGGCACCACCCGCATGTCCCGCACCACTGTCACGCAGCTCGTCAAGTCCGCCAGCGACTGGATGTCGGGAGTCCCCAGCAGCGGCTCGGCGCTGTCCTTGCTGCGCAGCCACTTGTTGTCGAAGTCAGCCGCGTAGCGCTCGGCGAAAGTCATGTACTCCTCCATGCCCTTCAGGCGGCTGCGCCAAAGCTGCGGCGTGAACAGCAGCAGTGGCGCAAAGACCCATGCCGCATCCAGCAGCAGGATGGCACCAACGGCTGAATAAACCGCGGTAAACGGCATTTCTCCCGAGTTCAAGTCAACTGCGAACGAGGAAGCCAACGCGACCGAGATGGCCAAAATCCAGGGCAAGAAATGCGTGTGCACCACCTCCAAGTTGCTCAAGCCACCGATGCCGTCCGAATGGGTAGGTATGAGTTTCAAGGGCAGTCTCGACACGAACCACAGGCAGCGCAGCCAAAGCAAGAAAGCCCACAGGGCGCGCAGGAACAGGAAGCGCATTACCGTCAAGCACACCGTGGCATACCACCAGCCGGACCAGGTGTCGCTGATTTCCGCGCTGTCGCCAACGATGGCCGCCATACCGTAGACGTGTATCGCGGGCCGCAGCCAAAGAAGCGACGCAACCAACGCCAGGCAAACCAGCTCCGGCGCCCATGAATTTTTCCAGCGGGTGACCCGGGCAAGCTCGGCATTCAGGGCCGGTACGCAGTGGCTGGGCACGATGCCCGAGCGCTCCAGCATCCGCATGAAGCCGCGGAAGCGCGGATCCAGCGCCGTTTCCCCGACGAATAGCAGCGGAATCACCACCAGCAGACGGGCATGCGCCCCGATGGTTTCCAACAAAAGCATGTCGCGCCCATCAATCAGCGACAGCACCATCGTCACCGACCAAAGGAACAAGCCGATAGCCAGGCCAAGCCGGACGGTATCGGGGCCGTCGCGCACCAGACGCAGGCGGCGACCCAGTTGATGCAGTGGGCCGCCGAGCAGGGAAAACCGGGAGACGTCGGATTCGTTTGTGTCCGTCAAGGTATTTCCCCTTTGGAGGTTGCCGCCGGAAGTGCGCCCGCGTCGCGCTCAAAGGCGGCCAAGGCGATGCGCAGGTTGAAGTGCATTCGTTCCTGGCCCAGCGCTGCCCCCAGTGGCGAGCGCATGATTGTTTTAAACAGGTCGGGATTGATCGCGGCAAGCCACAGGCGCACGCCGCGCGCGCGAAGCTGGATTTCGGCTTCGGTCAGCATGGCCAGGGCGGTGTATTCGATATCGGGAATGGCGCTGCACTCGAGCACGATGACGCGGGGATTGGATTGGGCTACCAGGGCCTGCATCTTGTCTTGTGCGTTGGCGGCATTGGCGAAGTTCAGGCGACCTTCGGCCCTGAGCATCAGCAGGCCGGGAATGGTTTCATCCAGCGCATTCTCCCCGGCGCGCCGGAATACTTCCTTGTCCCTGCTGTAGGTCACCTCGTACACCGGCGGATGGTTGGCTTGGTAGATCAGGGTCAACATCGAAATCACGACCGCGATGCCAATGCCTTCCAGCGTACCGATCAGCACCACGCCCACCAGCGTGGCCAGCGCCCAAAGCCATTCCATCCGCCTGATCTGCCGAATGGCCCGAAAATCCATCGGTTTGATCATGCCGATGGAGACCACAACCACCAACGCGGCCAGCGCCGCCTGCGGCAGCAGGCCGATCAGCCCGGAAAACAGCAGCAGGGTGACCAGGGTGGCGGCAGCGGCTACCCACTGCGCCATTTGGCTGCGCACGCCGGCCTGGTCCGCCACGGCGGTCTGGGACGTGCCGCCGCCCGCCGGCAGCCCGCCCACCATCGCCACCGCCACGTTGGCGGCGCCGATCGCAAGCAGCTCCTGGTCTGCATCCACCCGTGCATCCTGCGCGCGCCGGAACGTCCGTGCGGCAGCGACCGATTCGGTGAACGACATCAGCGCGATGCCAAGTGCGGCCGGCCACAGCTGTGGGATCAGGGCCAGGTCAGGCAGCGCAACGGCCGGCAGGCCGGGCGGCACGCTGCCCACCAGCGCAACGCCCTGTTCGCGAAGATTGAGCGCCGCCGAAGCGAGGATGGCCAGGCCGACCCAGATCAAGGGCGCCGGCGCGCGCGGCAGATAGCGGTGCAGCCCCAACAGCAGCCCGATGCCAACCGCGGAGACCAGCAGGGTCAAGCCGTGGGTCGCCGTGATCGCCCGCGGCAACTCGAGCAGGATGCCCACCGTGCCGTGGCTCTCGAGGTGCAGGCCCAGCAGCGCCTTGGCCTGGCCAATGATGATCGCCAGGCCCACGCCCGCCGCGAAACCGACCAGCACCGGCTTGGAAATGAAGTTGGCCAGGAAGCCCAGCCCGATCAGTCGCGCCGCCAACAGGAACACGCCAACCAGCAGGGCCATCGTCGCGGCAATGGTCACCGGCTCCGTTCCAGGGGGCGCCGAGGTGTCGGCGATGGCGGCCGCCATCAGCATGGCAATGGCCGAGGTGCTGCTGACGCTCAAGGCACGTGAGCTGCCCAGCAGGGGATAGATCAGGGTGGCGGCCAGGGCGGTGTAGAGGCCCGCCTCTACCGGCAGGCCGGCAATCACGGCGCAGGCCATGGCCTTGGGTATCACCACCGCGGCCGTGGTCAGCCCGCCTACCGCGTCGGAGCGCAGCCAGTCCCGGCGGTATGTGGCGAGCCATGTCGTCATGTGAGGAGTCTGTCGCTTACTCGCCTGAGACGCCAATCGTCCGATAGTCCCATGGATGAACCGGGGTGAGACGGCCATTGTGCCTCGGCGGGAGTCGCCGTTCTGGCCAGCACCACCATCCCAGAACTGCACTACGATGGTGCAATGCCCGAACCCCTCCCGCCGCCGCCGGACACCCTGAGCACGCCGCTCGCCTGGACCGACCCCATCGGCAGCCTGCAGGGCTGCAACTCCGCTTTCGCCAGCTGGCTGGGCGTCAGCGCGCGGCGCTTGACGGGCCTGTCGCTGGCCGAGATCGACGCCGAAAAGGGCCGTCTGGCCCAGCTGCTGCCGCGCCTGCCCGACACCGGCGAAGCGCTGCGCGTGCGGCGCGCACGCCTGGCCTTCCCCGGCAACGCCGAGCGCTTCGCCGACCTGTGGCTCGCCCGCACCGAGACCGGCCTGCGGCTGGAAGTGCACCCGGCCGACGAGTTCCCGGGCGAAGACCCGGCCACCCTGCTGCCGGCGGCGCTGTCGGCGGCGCTCAACGGCTTGGCGCACGAAATCCGCAATCCGCTGGCTGGCCTGAAGGGCGCCGCACAGCTGCTGGGCCGGCGCGTCGAAAGCGAGGACGCGCGCGAACTGGTCGACCTGATCGGCAGCGAAGTGGACCGCCTGGCCGCGCTGGTGGAGCGGCTGCTCAATCCGGCGCCGCCGCGCGCGTTCACCGCCACCAACATTCACGCCGTGCTCGAGCGCGTGCGCCAGCTGGCGGAAGTGGAGGCGGGCTGGGCCATCAAGATCGTCCGCGATTTCGACCCCTCGCTGCCCGAATTTCCCGGCGACGCCGACCGCCTGTCGCAGGCGCTGTGGAACCTGGTGCGCAATGCGCTCGAATCGGGCGCCTCGCAGGTGCAGCTGCGCACGCGCGCCGAACACCACCTGCTGATCGGCGACGCCGCGCACCGGCTGGTGGTGCGGGTGGAGATTTCCGACGACGGCCGCGGCGTGCCCGAGGACCTGGCCGAACGCATCTTCCTGCCGCTGGTGTCGGGCCGCGCCGAGGGCACGGGCCTGGGCCTGCCGCTGGCGCAGCAGGTCGCGCGTGAGCACCGCGGTTCGCTGAGCTATCGCTCGCGGCCAGGACATACCGTATTCACGCTGCTGATTCCCGTGCCGGATGAACCTGAGGACGACGATGGCCGCTGAAGCGCCCCGCGTTTGGGTAGTGGACGACGACCGCGCCGTGCGCTTCGTTCTCGCGCAGGCCCTGCGAGACGCCGGCTACGCCGTGCAGGCCTTCGACGGCGCGCGCGCGGCGCTGGCGGCGCTGGAGGACGAAGCGGCCCCGGCCCTGGTGTTCACCGACGTGCGCATGCCTGGCATGGACGGTTTGTCCTTCCTGGAGGCGCTGAAGGCGCGCAGGCCGGAGCTGCCGGTGGTGGTGATGTCGGCCTACACCGACATCGCCAGCACTGCAGGCGCCTTCCGCGGCGGAGCGCACGAATTCCTGTCCAAGCCCTTCGACCTGGACGAAGCCGTAGCGCTGGCTTCGCGCGCGCTGCCGCAGCGCGACCAACCCGCGCTGGTGACGGTGCCGGAAATAGGCAACGAGCTGCTGGGCGACGCCCCGGCCATGCGCGAACTGTTCCGCGCCATCGGCCGTCTGGCGCAAGCGCCGCTGTCGGTACTCATCACCGGCGAAACCGGCACCGGCAAGGAGCTGGTGGCGCGCGCCCTGCACCGGGAATCACCACGCGCGCGCAAGCCCTTCGTCGCGCTCAACACCGCCGCCATCCCGGCCGAGCTGCTGGAGAGTGAACTGTTCGGCCACGAGGCGGGTGCGTTCACCGGCGCGAACAAGCGCCACATCGGCCGCTTCGAACAGGCCGACGGCGGCACCCTGTTCCTGGACGAAATCGGCGACATGCCGGCTTCGCTGCAGACGCGGCTGCTGCGCGTATTGGCTGAAGGTGAATTCTTCCGCGTCGGCGGCCGCGAACTCATCCAGGTGGACGTGCGCGTCATCGCCGCCACCCACCAGGACCTGGACGCCCGTGTACGTGACGGCGGCTTCCGTGCCGACCTGCTGCACCGGCTGGACGTGGTGCGGCTGCCGCTGCCGCCGCTGCGCGAGCGCAGGGGCGACGTGCCGGCGCTGGCTACGCGTTTCCTGGCGCAGGCAGCGGCCAAGCTGGGTGCGCCGGCCAAACGCTTCCATCCCGAAGCGCTCAAGCGCCTGGGCCAGCACGACTGGCCCGGCAACGTGCGCGAGCTTGAGAACCTGTGCTGGCGGCTGGTGGCGCTGGCGCCGGGCGAAACCATCACGCCGCGCGAACTGGGCGCCGCGCTGCACCGGGACGCCCGCGCTGCCGGCAGCGCCGATTGGACCCGGCTGTTGGCCCAGGCCGCGCAGGAAGCCCTGGAGCGCGGCGAAACCGGCCTGCATGCCGGTCTGCGCGAACGCTTCGACCAAGTGCTGCTGGACGCCGCGCTGGAGCACACCGGCGGCCACCGCCAACAGGCCGCGGAAAAACTCGGCCTGGGCCGCAACACCCTCACCCGCAAGCTGGGCGCCGTGCGCCCGCGCAAACGCTGAAGGCCTCGCATGAGCGATCTCAACATCCGTTCCGCCACCCGCGATGACGCCGCGCGCTTGGCCCAGTGGGCCATCGCCATGGCGCTGGAAACCGAGCACAAGACCCTGGATCCCGACACCGTGCAGCGCGGCGTGCAGGCGGTGCTGGACGAGCCGCGGCGCGGCGTCTATTTCATCGCCGAGCGCGACGGCCAAGCGGCCGGCACGCTGATGCTCACCTACGAATGGAGCGACTGGCGCAACGGTGACTGGTGGTGGATACAGAGCGTTTACGTGGCGCCGCCGGACCGCCGCAAGGGCGTGTATGCCGCGATGTATGCCCACGTGCTGGCGGCCGCGCAGGCCGAGCCTGGCGTGTGCGGCCTGCGTCTTTACGTGGAGCGCGACAACCGCGGCGCCCAGCGGACCTATGAAGGCCTGGGCATGTCCGACGCCGGCTACCGCATGTACGAAGCGCCGACGCCCGGCTGAGCCGGACGCCGGCGCGGGGGCTCAGCTCACCAGACGGCGGGTCTTGAGCGCGGCCCAGGCGATGAAGCCAAAGCCCAACATCCAGCCCATGTCGATCGGGTGGCCGGTGGCATAGGTCTCGGACAGCACCAGGAAGGTGTAGGCCTGGTTGGCGATGAAGTAGAGCAGGATGCCCACCACCGCGAACCACCACGCCGCGCCCACTTCGCCGCCGCGGAAGCCGGTGGCCGTCAGCGCCGTCACCGCCAACAGCAGCGGGTCGAAGATCAGGTAGCCCAGCGAGGTCGCGCGCATGGCCAGGCTGGGGTCGCTCAGGCCTTCCGCATTGGCGCGGTAGGCCATCACGCCGGAAGCCACCACCAGCACCACCGCCAGCAGCTTGCCCCACAGCGGCGACTCCAGCCCGGTGGAGCGCTTGAAGATGAGCAGGCCGATGATCATCAGCGGGCCCGTGGCCAGGTAACCGATGTCGGAGAAGTAGGGGTAGGGCGTTTCTTCACCGCCAGTGAGCAGCGGATAGGCCGCGAAGATGGTGGCGCCGATGCCCCAGGCCAGCACGCCGGCGCCCATGGCGGCCCATACCTTGCGCAGCGGACTGCCGGGCGGGAACGCCGACATGGCGTAGAAGCAGATGGCCGCTGATATCAGGCTCGACGATGTCTGCAGCGCGTTGGAGTAGTACAGGCGGAAAGCATCTGACACGCCCAGAAAGGGGAAGACCAGCAACATCAGGGTGGCTAGCACCCAGAACACAGCGGCGGTGCGGGCGATTGCAGACATCGGTCAGGCTCCTGCGGCAAGGCGGTGGGAACGACGGACTAGCCAATAGCGGCGGGGCTCAGTGCAGATGCCCCGCCACTTTTTCCTCGATGGTGCGGAACAGCTCCGCGGCCTTGCGGTCGCCCAGCATCACGGCGGCATGCTGGCGGCACTTGGCCATGAACTCCATGGGGTACTGATGCGGCGGCGTGGTGTTGGCGATGCTCTCCAGCTTCTTGGCCACGCCGATACCGTAGATGCCCTCCAGCACGGCCAGGGCGTCTTTCTGCAGCGCGATGTGGGAATAAAACACGTGCGGCTCGCTGGTCTCGGCGCGTGCAGCGGGCGCAGCCGGGGCTTCGGACCGGGTCGCGGCGGCGGCCAGAGCGGGCGCTGGCGCGGGCTCTGGCTCGGGCGGTGGCGCCAGCTTGGGCTGGCGCGCCGGATCCAGCCGCTCCACCACGCTGGTGAGCGAGAACGCCGGCGTGGCCGCCATGGCCGGATCCACCTGGATGGCCGGCAGCGACGCCACCTTGGAGAAAGCCAGGCGCGGAAGGCGCGCCAGGGCGGTGTTGGCATCGAGCCCGTCCATGGACACGTAGCAGGTATGCCCGCGGTCCACGAACAGGAAGCCCGAATGCTGGCGCAGCTCGCCCGGCTCGGTGAAGTAGAAGTAGAGCTTGGCGGTCTTGCCGCCCTGGCCCAACGCGACTAGCGCCGCGTGCAGTTCCGCGAGTGATGCCATTGCGCCCCCTGAGCGTGCCCGGCGATTGCCAGCAGCGGTGGCCGCGCTGGCTTAAGTCCGATAGTGGAAGAGTCGGTTTCGCCTGTCCAGTGATCAGGCGGCTAGGGGCCTCGCCGCCGGACTCAGCGCAGCCGCTCGCCCCAAGGCCGGGAACATCAGATCGCCCAGCGGGGCGCCAGGCCCGGCCTTGGGCCGCTGCGCCAGGGTGTGGCAACCGTCACAGCCAAAAGACCGCGTGAAGGAGCCTGGAGCATTCCTCGATTGCCGCCCAGCACCGGCTGCATCAAACACAGGGGGATAGTCAAGGTACTGCTTTTCAGAAACAATGCGGGATCAAAAAAACCAGCTTGAGCTGGATGCTTCACACCGCCCGGATTGCTTGGTGGGCGTCGGGCGCGTAAAGCGCCCTTGCCAGGGGATGCAAAGGATGTCGCAGCGGCTCGTCAGGAGTGAGGCAACGGTGCCCGCGCGTTTCTCGCGCTCGGCCGCTGCCGCCGCATGCCTGCTGGCGGTCGCGTTCACCTGCGCCATGCCGGCGCTGGCACAGACCAGTGTCACCAACACCGCCACCATCGCCGCGCCCACCAACGTCAGCGATCCCGACCTGACCAACAACAGCGCCAGCGACACCGACACGGTGACGCCGCGCAGCCTCACGCTTACCAAGATCTGGACCGATGCCTTGGCCGGCAACGCCGTCAGCCTCACCATTTCGGCCGCCGCCGTCGACATCAACGGCGCCGTGGCGGGTTCGTCCATAGCGCCAGCGACCACGGTCAACGCCACCGCCAACCTGCGCGTCGGGTCCACCGTGACGCTCACCGAGGCGTTCACCGCTGGGCTGCCTGCGAACTACACCACGGCGCTCACGTGCACCAAGGACACCGGTGGCGCTTCCATTCCTGTCACCGGCAGTGGCTTGTCCGGCACGGTGACCATGCCGGGCGACAGCAATGTCACCTGCACCTTCACCAACAGCCGCAGCAGCCAGACCTTGCAAGTGGTCAAGGCGTGGGTGAATGCGGTCGCTGGTCATACGGCGACGGTAACGACGACGGGGGGTACGAACAACTCGACCTTCAATGCGACGGCACCGGCAACGGGCTTGAACGGTACGACGGTGAATGTGTTTACCGGTGATGTGGTGACGCTGCCAGCGGAAACCTTTGGTGGTGGTGCGCTGGCGGCAAACTACGACACCACGGTGGTGTGTGTCGGCGGTTCGCCATTGGCGAGCGGTCCAGTGGCGCGTGACGTCACGATTACCAACAGCGCAACGCCGACGGTGTGTACGTATACCAATACGCGGCGGGCGGCGAACCTGGTGCTGCGCAAGTCCTGGGTGGACGCGCTGGTGGGCGAAACCGTGGACTTCACGGCCACCGGCAGCCTCACGTCGCCCATTGCGCTCAATTCAGTGGCGCAGTCCGCCACCGAGATCGACGCGGCGCCGGCGCAGACGGTGTTCGCAGGTGAGACGCTCACTTTGGCCGAGGCGTTCGCGGTGCCTGCCAACGCGGCTAACTATGTCTCCGCGCTGGCATGTACCGGCACGTCTGGCCTAACCGGAAACACCTTGGTGGTGGGCGCGGCCGACGCCAACATCCAGTGCACCTACACCAACACCCGGCGCCAGAGCACGCTGCAGCTGTTCAAGAACTGGGCCGCCAACAGCCGCAATGGCGACATCGCGTCGCTCGGGGCCAGCACCGGCCTGCTCACCAACACCGCTGCCTTTACCTCCACCGCCTCTGTGGCGGCCAACAGCAACACCGTGGCGGTGTTTGCCGGCGAACAGGCGGTGTTGCCGGCGGAGACCATGTCGGGCGCCGCGCTCGCCAACTACGACGTGCTGCTTGCCTGCTCGGGCGGCAGCCTGAGCGGCACCGACGGCAAGCTCGCCAACACACTGACCGTGCTCGACAGCGACCAGGGCAACCCCATCACCTGCACGTACACCAACACCCGCCGCAGCACGACGCTGCAGCTGGCCAAGACCTGGCTCAACGGTTTTCCCGGCGACAGCATCATCATTTCGGCATCCGGCCTGGCGCCGTTGAACTCGGTGGCGGCGGGCGGTGCCAGCCAGAACGACATCGGCGCAGCACAGGCGGTGTTCGCCGGAGATGTCATCAACATCACCGAGTCGGTAACGTCGATCACCTCGAATCTCTATGACACCACGCTGTCCTGCACCAACACCGCTGGCTTGGTGCCCGGCGGCACGCCCACGGCGGGCGTGCTCACCATTGGTCCGGTCGACAGCAGCCCGATCGTCTGCACCTACGTCAACGACCGTCGCAGCGCCCAGCTGGTCATCCGCAAGGTGTGGGCCGGAGCCAGCCCTGGCGCCAGTGTCAGCATCGCGCCCACGTCGGGTTTCGCCAACAACGCGCCGGCGTTGGCGTCTACGTTCCCGGGACCGGACCAGACCGCGCCGGTGACGGTGTATGCGTTCGAAACCGGCGCCTTGGGCGGCGAGACGTTCACATCCGGCAACGCGGCTGACTTCAGCCAAGGGCTCGCCTGCGACGGCGCTGACGGCGACCTGTCCGACGGCCTCACCATCGGCATCGCCGACGCTGGCAACACGGTCACCTGCACCTACTCCAACACCTTCGTGCAGCGCGCGGAGCTCGACTTGCAGAAGGCCAGCACGGTCGCCAGCGTTGCGGCGGCTGGCGACGTCATTCCCTATACCTTGACGGCCACCAACACTGGCAACGTGGCGCTGACCGGCGTCACCGTCACCGACCCGCTGGTGAGCAACCTGGTGTGCACGCCGGCCACGCCGGTGGCCAGCTTGGCCGTAGGCGCCAGCATCAGCTGCACCGGTTCGTACACCGTGACCCAGGCCGACATCAACCGCGTGGGCAGCGGCGACGGCGTGGATGACGCCGTCATCCGCAACACCGCCACCGTCAGCGGCACGCCGCCCAGCGGCCCCTCGGTGGGCGACACCGCCACGGTGGACACCACTCTGCCTGCACTCAGCACTGCGGGCAGTTTCACCAAGACGCCGACCCTGGCCGATGCCAACGGCAGCGGCCAGGGCAGCGTCGGCGAAGTGATCAGCTACAGCTTCACGGTAGTGAACGCCGGCAACACCACGCTGTCGAACATCGTCATCGTCGATCCGTTGCTGCCTGCGCTGTCTTGTGGTCCGTCGGGCGACATCCAGCCCGGCCAGAGCCGCACCTTCGGCACCGCGCCGCCGGCCGCCGTGGCCTGCACCGGCAACACCTACGTGGTGACCCAGGCCGACCTGGACAACCGCGGCGGCGGCGACGGTGATGTCGACAACACCGCCACCGCCACCGGCAACGGCCCGGGCGGCGGCACCGCGTCGGTGATTGCCAGCGGCAGCGTGCCGCTGGATCCGCCGGCGCCGCGCCTGGTGCTGGACAAGTCCGCCAGCCCGGGCTCGGTGGACAGCGCTGGCGATGTCATCACCTACACCTTCACCGTGACCAACCCGGGCAACGTCACGGTCACCGGCATCGACATCACCGACCCGCTGCCGGGCCTGGGCGCCATCACCTGCACGCCGGCGGCGCCGTTCGACCTGGCGCCGGGCGCCAGCGCCACCTGCACCGCGGACTACACCACCACCCAGGCCGACATCGACAACCTGGGCAGCATCACCAACACCGCCACCGCCGAGGGCGAATTCAACGGCGGCCCGGTGAGCGACGACGACAGCGCCTCGGTCGGCATCAATCCGGGCACGGTGGAGCTGTCGCTGGACAAGACCGCCGACCGCACCTTAGTGGCTGGCGTGGGCGAGGTCATCACCTACAGCTTCCGGGTCAGCAACCCGTCCAACAAGACCTTCTTTGCAGTCACCCTTACCAACGACAGCCTCTTGGGCGCCGGCGTCACTTGCGCGCCCATCCCGCTCCTGCTCCCCGGCGCAGCGGCCAATCTCAACTGCACCGGCAACACCTACAGCGTCACCCAGGCGGACATCGACCTCCAGGGCCTTCCCATCCCCGGCAGCACCGTGGTCTCGAACACCGCCACGGTGCGCGGAAACTACCTCGATGGCGGCCTGCCGGCATTCGACGAGGCCAGCGACACCGTCAACGTGCAGCTGCCGCCGCGCGCTCCGGGCATCTTCCTGACCAAGATCTCCGACGTGGCCGCCATCACCGGCCCCAACCAGGTCATCACCTACACCTTCGAAGTGCGCAACACCGGCAACGTGACGCTCACCAACGTGGTGATCAGTGATCCGATGCTGCCGGGGCTAAATTGCCCGGTGCTGGCGACGCTGGCGCCCAGCGCCACCGCCACGCTGGTGGCCGGCTGCACCGGCAACCAGTTCACCGTCACTCAGAACGAAATCGATACCGGTAGCACCGGCCTGCTGCCCGGCAATGGCCAGATCAACAACATCGCGTCGGTCACCTCGCTCGATCCGTTGGGCGCCGCCGTGGGTGATATCGACGAGAACGAAGTGACGCTCCCCGCGCGCAGCTCCAGCATGACGCTGGTCAAGAGCGCCAACGTGGCCAGCATCAGCGCGCCCGGCACCATCGAGTACACGTTCACGGTGGCCAATACCGGCTCGGTCACCATCACCAACCTGACGGTTACGGATCCGTCGATCGGCCTGGCCTGCCCCAGCGTCTCGCTGGCGCCGGGCTCCAGCGCGAGCTTTGGCGCCGCCGGCGCCGACGTGGTGTGCACCAACACCAGCCGCAGCGTGTCCCAGGCGGATATCGACAACCTTGCGTCGATCGACAACATCGCCCAGGCCGACGGCAGCACCCTGGTGGGCGGGCCGCTCTCCCGCACCAGCGCCTTGAGCGTGCCGATCAACAAGAGCGCCACGCTCAGCCTGGGCAAGGTCGCCGACCGCGCCACGGTTACCGCGCCCGGCGACGTCATCAACTACACCCTCACCGCCACCAACACTGGCAACGCCACCCTGGCCAACGTGACCGTGGGCGATGCCCTGCTGGGCACGGTCGCCTGCACGCCGGCGGTGCCACTGGCGGCGCTGGCCCCCGGCGGCGTCATCGTCTGCACCGGCAGCTATGTCGCCACCCAGACTGATTTCGACACCAATGGCGGCGGCGACCAGGACATTGACAACACCGCCGTTGCCACCTGGACCGGAGGTAATGCCACGGCCAGCGCCAGCGTCGGCATCCCGCTGGCCTCACAGTCGCTCACCATCGACAAAACCGCCGGCGTGCCCACGGTGAACCTGGGCCTGGACCCGACGTTCACCGACGCCGGCGACACCCTCGCCTACACCTTCGTGGTCACCAACACCGGCAACCAGAGCCTGTCGGCGCTGGCGATCACCGACGTCAACCTCGACGCCGCCGCAGTGTGCGACAAGCCCGTGATCACGGCGTCCGGCCCGGACCAGACCGCCACCTGCACCGGCCTCCGCACGCTCACCCAGGTGGACCTGGACAACGGCAGCATCAGCAACAGTGCCACCGCGCAGGGCACGCCGCCGGCCAGCGCGCGCATCAGTTCGCCGGCCGACACCACCACCACGCCGCTGCCGCCGTTGGCGGTGCTGGTGCTGGACAAGACTGCGAGCGCGCCCACCATCTCGGGCGGCAGCCTGCCCGCGGTGACGGATGCCGGCGACACGCTCACCTTCAGTTTCCGGCTGACCAATGCCGGCAACGTGAGCCTGAGCAACCTCAGCGTCACCGACCCGCTGCCCGGCCTGCCGGCGGTGACGTGCCCGGTGCTCACGCTGGCCCCGGGCGCGAGCATCGACTGCTCCACGGCGGTGTACACGCTGACCCAGGCCGACATGGACGCTGGCGTAATCGCCAACAGCGCGACCGCCGGTGCGCGTCCGCCCAGCGGGCCGGCGATCGCCTCGCCTCCGGATGGCACCAGCACGCCGCTGGCGTCGGTTCCCGGCATCACCTTGGACAAGACCGCCGGAATACCTAGCGGCAACAACGCTGGCAGCACGATTGTCTACAGCTTCCTGGTGCGCAACACCGGCAACGTGACGCTGACCGGCCTGCTCATCACCGACCCGCAGCTGCCTTCGGCCGCGAGCTGCCCCGCCACCACGCTGGCGCCCGGTGCCAACACCACCTGCACCGGCACCCACACCATCACCCAGGCTGAAGTGGATGCCGGCGTGGTGAACAACACCGCCGCGGCCACCGGGTCCCCGCCCAGTGGCCCGGCGCTCGTGTCCGCGCCCGACAGCACCACAACGCCGATCGCCTCCGTGCCCGCGCTCACCGTGGACAAGACCGCCGGCGTGCCCAGCGGCAATACCGCCGGAAGCACGATTGCCTACAGCTTCCTGGTTACCAATATCGGCAACGTCACGCTCACCGGTATCGCCATCACCGACCCGCAGCTCGACGCCGCCGCGATCTGCGCCGCGACCACGCTGGCGCCCACGGCCACCACCACCTGCG
>JANNQY010000108.1:0-2865 GCA_031400995.1 Lysobacteraceae bacterium | reverse complement strand
GTTTTCACGGCACAGGGGCTAAGATCGTCATCCTTGCGATTGTAGGCCAGCGCCCGCATATCGTTTCCACTCCCCGTCAGGTGTCGCCCGTGTCCGGACCCAGCAGCGCCAAGGAAAGCCCGATTGCCGATCACCGCGAACTGGTGGACTACCTGTCCTCCGGCGCGCGCCCCGAATCGGAATGGACCATCGGCACCGAGCACGAGAAGTTCGGCTTCCGCCTGGACGACCTGCGCCCGCCCACGTGGGACGGCGAGCGCGGCATCGAGGCCATGCTGCGCGGGCTCACCCGCTTCGGCTGGCAGCCGTTCGAGGAGAAGGGGAATCTGATCGCCCTGCTCAAGGACGGCGCCTCGGTAACGCTGGAGCCCGCCGGCCAATTGGAACTCTCGGGCGCCATGCTCGAGAACATCCACCAGACCTGCCGCGAAACCAACCAGCACCTGCGCGAAGTGAAAACCGTGAGCGAGGAGTTGGGCTTGGGCTTCCTGGGCATGGGCTTCCAGCCCAAGTGGCGGCGCGAGGACATGCCCTGGATGCCCAAGGGCCGCTACAAGATCATGCGCGACTACATGCCCAAGCGCGGCAACCTGGGCCTGGACATGATGACCCGCACCTGCACCGTGCAGGTGAACCTGGATTTCTCCAGCGAAGCGGACATGGTGAAGAAGTTCCGCGTGTCGCTGGCGCTGCAGCCCATCGCCACCGCGCTGTTCGCCGATTCGCCGTTCACCGACGGCAAGCCCAATGGTTTCCTGAGCTACCGCTCGCACATCTGGACCGACACCGACCCCGACCGCACCGGCATGCTCGACTTCGTGTTCGAGGACGGCTTCTCGTTCGAGCGCTACGTGGACTACCTGCTCGACGTGCCCATGTACTTCAGCTACCGCGACGGCGAGTACATCGACCTGAGCGGCCAGAGTTTCCGCAAGTTCTTGCGCGGCGAACTGCCGGCGCTGCCGGGCGTGCTGCCGACGATGCGCGACTGGGCCGACCACATGACCACCTCGTTCCCCGAGGTGCGTCTCAAGAAATACCTGGAAATGCGCGGCGCCGACGGCGGCCCCTGGAACCGCCTGTGCGCGCTGCCGGCGTTCTGGGTGGGCCTGCTGTACGACAGCGAGTCGCTGGACGCGGCCTGGGACCTGGTGAAGGACTTCAGCATGGCCGAGCGCAATTCATTGCGCGACGGCGTGCCGCGCCATGCGCTGAAGCTGCCCTTCCGCAACGGCACCCTGCGCGACCTGGCGCTGGAAGCGCTCAAGATCGCCGGCAGCGGGCTCAAGCGCCGCAATCGCCTCAACGCCAGCGGCACCAGCGAAGCGGTGTTCCTGGAGCCGCTGGTGGAGTTCGCGCAGGCCAACGAAACGCCGGCCGAGCGCAAGCTGGCGCTCTACCACGGCGCCTGGGGCGGGAGTGTTGACCCGGTGTTCAAGGAATTCGCGTACTGACATGGCCACCGAGAAGGCCGACTGGTTCCGCGCCAACGATGAGCGCATCGACGCGCTGGACCGCCTGCTTGAGCATCGCGCGGCGCCTTTCGGCGGCTATGGGCTGGAGCAGTTGGACGGCTACCTGAGCGCGCTGGTGGTGAGCCCGGGCGACGTGGTCGAGCCGGAGGAGTGGCTGCCGGCGGTGTGGGGCAAGACGCCGCCGCGCTGGGAAAACGCCGAGGATGAGGCGCAGGCGCGCGGGTTGCTGCAGTTGGCCTGGAACACCGCCGCGCGCCGCGTGCGCTTCAACGGCGACGAGATCTCGGTGGACGGCGCGCTGTTCTGGTGGCTGCCCGACGACCCCAACGCCGAACACGGCGACGACGTGGACATCGGCGCGGCCTGGGCGGCGGGCTTCCTGGACGGCATGGACTTGCGCAGCGACGCCTGGGACGCGTGGATAGCCAAGGACGACTGGATCGGCGAGGTGGAGGCCTACGTGGAAGCGCTGGCCGTGGGCAGCTACCCGGCGGAAGAAGAGGGCGGCGCACCGGTGCCGCTGCCCTACACCGAGCGCCTGGAAATCCACGCCGGCCTCACCGACATGCTGCACGACCTGCACTGCCACCGGTTGGAATCGCTGACGCCCCGCGAGCCGGTTCGCCGCGCGGCCACGCCCGAGCGCAATGAGCCCTGCCCGTGCGGGTCGGGGCGCAAGTACAAGAAGTGCTGCGGGGCGAGCTAAGGCCGCACCTCTGGCTCTTGTTGGACGGACTTCAGTCCCCGGGCTCCTATCTGCACAACGCTGCATCCTCGCGAGCGCCGCCCCACACCCAAGGGGATCGCTGCCCCGCGTCGTGCTAGCGCCATCCATGGCAGCAAACGCCGGCCGCTACGGGCCTCCTGCCCTTCGCTTCAGCGATTCCCCTTGGGCGTGGGGCGACGCACCGAAAATCCATCGCACATCGCAGCAAGGTCAGGAGTCGGCATTCGGCAACTTCGCGTCGCGATGGACGAGGTATCGCTTTCGAACACTCGCGCGCGGGATGCCACGCAGGCCGCCTGGCCCGAAGTCCGATTACGGCCAGCGGCGGACGTTCGCCAGGTGCCCTCCAAGGAGCAAGGCGTTGACGAAGAGATAAGACCGGCCTGAGCAATTTCCTTTAGAGCCGGTTGCTCTAGGGCATGCCGCGACGCGCCGGGTTCTTTATCCACTCAATTACTGAGCGCATGAAATCCCAGACGTCCCCATGGCCTGGATGCACATAACTCGCATCGGCCGGATCACTGCCCAAGCGCTCAAGCATGTCGACGACCCATTCTGTCTTCTTCCCCTGCGCCCCCACCGCCGGAAGCCATCTTTCAAGTTCGCCGACGCGAACGACAAAAATGCCGTACTCCTTGAGCGCATCAAAGAGCGCATTCGCGG
>JANNQY010000107.1:0-4598 GCA_031400995.1 Lysobacteraceae bacterium | reverse complement strand
TCTTTTGGAACAACCTGCCCAGTTCTTGTCCACCACGACCTAAGCCGCAAGCGGCTTAGAATGAGAAGCTGATGCCGAAACGCATGCCGTAGTACCAGCGGAAGAACTGGTTCTCATATTCCGGATCGATCGTTCCGAAGTTGAAATCGACGGGCTTGGGCGAGGAGATCGTGTTGAAGTAGGTTTGCACGTCATACGCCATTTCAAGAGTGATGCCTTCCCAGACGTACCATTTCAATCCTGCGCGAAGCTCGGCGCCTGGAGAAAGCGAACTCAGACGGCGTGCCCGGCCTGCGCTGACGAGCCCATCGAGGCGCTCCCAGTGAGCGCGGGCCTTGACCAGGTTGACGTACATTCCGCCTTCAATATCGAGGTTGAACGCCAGGGCGCCGATTGGCGTTGAGCCGAGGTACCAATCGTTGCCCGCTCCGAAGTGAACGCCATACATGCGATTGGAGACCATGTTGGAATAGATTGCGGAGGTATCAGGCCCCGCGTCGCCGTTAATGTCAGCGTCAACAGTTCGCCAGCGGAAGCGCTCCCAGATCCAGGTGATGCGCGGGCCGAAAAGGCCGTAAGCGCGATGGTTGGCGGTCTCCCAGATCGGCACGCGCACGTTGACCTGATAGATGTCGAAGCGTTGCGTGAAATCGATCTGCATGAGCGAGGCGGCGTTCCAGATGCCGAAAGTTGAGGCATTGGTGCCGACGGGAACGTTCTGAGCGTTACCGGCCCAATCGGTGGAGAAGTTGGACACCGGCGCAAAAAGGAACGTGTTTTCGAAAACGTTGCCCACGTTGAAACTGGGCGGCAAGATGGAAGCGGTCGCGGTGTAGCGTGCTTCCACCAGGTGGCGCCAGCCAAGCTCGACTGCGACGCCGTTCTGAACCACCGCGTCGCCCACGCCCACGGTGGGCAGGTAGATGCCGCCCTGGCCCTGGGGCACGCGCAGCCAGCGCGAGCGGTCCAGCCAGCGCGCCGGCTGGGTGTTGGGCGGGTCGTCGGTCATGCCCAGGTAGCTCATCACGTTCTTCACGCCCTGGGTGCCGCGGGCGATCTCGGGTTCCACGAAGATGTAGGGCGGGCCGCCTTCGTAAATGATGGCGGGGATGCCGATCTTCATGGCTTCCCGGCGCAGGCTGCCTTCCGGGCCCTCGCCCGCCACCACCATGCCCACGCCGAAATGGGTGGCCAGCTCCACCGCCTTGGCGTTGCCGGCGTCCACGCGCACCTGCGGCTGGTTGGTGCGCAGGTTGCTGCCGGTGTGCAGGTCGATCACGTACGAACAATCCTTGATCACGCGCCCGAACACTTCGCCGGCCACGATGGACGCCACGCTGCCGTTGAGGTTGCCGGGGAAGGCTCGGTTGAGGTCGCGGCGGTCAGGCATGTTGCGGCCCTTGGTGCGGAAGCCGTAGGAGTTCACCGCCGGCAGCACCACCAGCATGCCGGCCAGGTCCTGGCTGTCCACGCCGGCGAAGACGCGGCGGGCGATCTCCACGCTGTTCACTTCGTCGCCGTGGATGGCCGAGGTGATGCACAGCGTGGGGCCGGGGCGCACGCCGCGTGCGACGAAAACTGCAACTTCGATGAAGGCGGCCTCGAAGCCGCGCGCGCCGGACAGGGTGAAGCGCAGGGTCTGGCCCGGCGCGATCTCGGTGCCGGCCACGGTGGCGGGCCCCCAGTCGGCGGCCGCGGTGGAGGTCGCGCAAAGCGCGCTGGCCAGCAGTGCGGGAAGCAGGCGGCGGAGGTTCATAGGCAGTGGGCTCGCTAAGGGGCAAACATAGTAGTTAGCGCAATACTACAGCCGGCGCCGTGACTGCCGGATGTGAGGGCCGCGCCCTATCGCCGTCCATCGCAGCCGGTTACAGTCGGCCTCTGGCTTCCGGGGGGAAAGACATGGGTTTGGCAGGGCTGTGCATCTTGCTGGTGGAGGACCACGGCTTCCAGCGTCGGCTGGGCCTGCGCCTGCTGGCCGACCTCGGCATCACCCACCTGCACGAGGCCGCCGACGGCTTCGAGGCCTTGGACCTGCTGCGCGCCCTGCCCGCCAAGCCCGACGTGGTGCTGGTGGACCTGGACATGCCGGGTATGGACGGCGTGGAGTTCATCGGGATTGTTGCCCAAGAGCGGCTTGCCCACTCCATCGCCGTGGTCAGCGCCATGGAGCCGGCCCTGCTGCACACGGTGCAGGTGATGGCCCATGCCTCGGGCCTGCGGGTGCTGGGCTGCGTGGAAAAACCGCTCACGCCGGGCAAGCTCACCACGGTGCTGTCGGTGTATGAAACCGATGCCGGCGGCGGCGCCGTGGACCTGGACGTGGAGATCACGCTGGAGCAGGCGCGCGAAGCCTTGGCCCGCGGCGACATCGAGCCCTGGTTCCAGCCGCAGGCCGAATTCAGCAACGGCAAGATCGTGGGCGTGGAGGCGCTGGCGCGCTGGCGCATGGCCGACGGCCGCATGGTGCCGCCCACGGTGTTCGTGCCGGTGATGGAGGCCGGCGGGCTGATTGATGAACTCACCAACCTGATGCTGGTGCAGTCGTGCGCGTGGTGGAAGCGCTGGCAGGCGCGCGGGCTGGACCTGCGCATTTCCGTCAACGTCTCCGCGCAGAATCTCACTGGCCCGGAAGTAGCGGACCGCTACGAAGCCATACTTCGCGAGCACGGCTTGGCGCCCGACCAGGTGGTGCTGGAAATCACCGAGAGCTCGGTGATGAGCGACACGGCGCGCGGCCTGGGCATGCTGGCCCGGCTGCGCCTGAAGGGATTCGGTTTGAGCGTGGACGATTTCGGCACCGGCTATTCCTCGCTGTCGCAGCTCTCGCAAATTCCGTTCTCGGCGCTGAAGATCGACCGCGGCTTCGTCAGCGGCGCCTGCACCCAGCCGCGCAAGCGCGCCATGATCGAAACCAGCCTGGACCTGGCCCGCAAGCTCGACCTGAGCGTGGTGGCCGAGGGCGTGGAAACCATCGAGGAGTGGCAGCTGCTGGCCCAGTTGGGCTGCGACTACGCCCAGGGCTACCTGATTTCGGCGCCCGTGCCGGGTGAACAGCTCCCCGACGCCATCCAGCGCTGGCGGCAAACCCACCACTAAGCCGGCCATGCCGCGCTCACGCCCCAAGTTCGGCATCCGCATGCAGCTGCTGGGCCTGTTCGGCCTGCTGATGCTCACGGGTGCCGGCGTGCTGGCGCTGGACGAGTTCGAGCGCCGGCAGAACCAGCGGGCGCTGGAGCAGCTGAAGGACGAGTCGCTGGCCGGGCTGCGCCGCATCAAGGCGGTGTCGGACGCTTACGGCATGGACATCGTGGACACCGCCTTCCGCGCCCGCAACGACCTGATTGCCTGGGAAGAGGGCGTGCAGGTGGTGGACAACGCACGCCTGCGCATCCGCGAGCACTGGGCGGCGCTGGAGGCCATGCCGCACACCGCCGAGCAGCGCGAGCTGTTCAAGCAGATCGCCCGTGCGCGCGTCCGCGCCGACACCGCCGCGCAGACCCTGCGCGGCATCCTGGTGGACGAAGACATCGTGGCCCTGGGCCGCTTCGCCGACACCGAGCTGTATCCGGCCATCGACCCGGTGACCACGCGCATCAAGCACCTGGGCGACCTGGAGATGATCGAGGCCGAGCAGCGCGTGCGCGCCCAGGAAGACCGCGCGCGCCGGGCTGCCTGGATCCGCACGCTGGTGAGTTTCTTCACCCTGGGCGTGGTGGCCTTGGTGGGCCAAAAGCTGGTGCGCAACATCTACAAGGGCGTGGAAAGCCTCACCGCCCTGGCCCAGCAGATGCGCCGGCACGACTACCAGGCCGTGCCGCGCTTCCACCCCAGCGGTGAACTGGGCGAGGTGATGGACGTGTTCCTGGGCATGCGCGACGACGTGCGCAAGTTCGAGGGCGAGCTCAACCAGCAGCTGGTGCGCAACGAGCAGGTGCGGGCGGCGCTGCAGGAGCGCGAGGTGTTCCAGCGCTCGCTGTTCGCGGCCGCGCGGGTGGCCATCATGTCCATTGACTTGAACGGCAAGTTCACCAGCTTCAACCCGTATGCCGAACGGCTCACCGGCTATCGCGCCGAGGACATGATCGGCAAGCGCAGCGCCGAGCGCCTGCTGCTGGCCGAGCAAGTCGTGGCCGTCGCCGACGAGCTCACCCAGGCCCGCGACCAGCGCGTGCTGCCCGACGCCAGCATGATCCCCATCCTCATCGAACAGGGCTCGCCGCCGCTGGAGTGGACCTTCGTGCGCAAGGACGGCAGCCACGTGCCGGTGCTGCTGGCCACGTCGGCCATGCGCGACGGCAGCGGCAAGGCGGTGGGTTACCTGGCCGTTGGCACCGACCTCACCCAGATAAAGCAGCTGGAGCAGCGGCTGCGCAGCAGCGAAACCCGCGCCCGCGACGCCAGCGACGCCAAGTCCAGCTTCGTGGCGGCCATGAGCCACGAGATCCGCACGCCCATGATCGGCGTCACCGGCATGCTGGAGATCCTCTCGCACAGCCGGATGGACGACGACCAGCGGCACACCGTGCAAGTGATCCAGGAATCGGCGCGTTCGCTGCTGCAGATCATCGGCGACATCCTGGATTTCTCGAAGGTGGAAG